>JAGVFV010000119.1 GCA_020057445.1 archaeon
CCGACGAACCGTTATGGATCGATGTCCGACTTCAGCAGATCGAGATTCCCGAGTTCACGATCGCGGCGACCTTGATCGCGTTAGCAGGCGCATTGACAGCTTTTTTGGTGATCAAGAAAAGATAGGATCCTGAGGACAAAGGGGAAAACGGCAATGAGCAATAGCATGAGATAGCCACCTTCAGAAGGGGCAACTCTTTGTTCGTGAATATCAGATCGATTCAAAACCTATCGATATCAGGATATTCTTTATCTCATCGATGTTTTTTTGCTTGCTCTTCTTCTCAGACATCCGCACAAACTTGATCAAGAGCGCGGCTAGCTCATCCTCTGTGCCGAACTTCAAGACGTGGCCATCGGTAATGAAATACAAACGAAATTTCTCATATTTTATCTCCTTGAGCACTATCCCTGCGACATTTCCCACTGCCTTTCCCCTATGAGGCCTGTCCTCCAAGGACTTCATCTGCAAAAAGATCCGTTCTGACTCTGCCTTGAACCTCTTGAAGACCTGCTCTTTCAGAGAAGCGGTTATGGTGACTTTGGCCATTTTTTTCTCGCTTCCTTTATGGCGTCATCTATCTGCACCGAATCAGATTGATCATACAGGTAGGAAAGCAGCATGCTTTTCCTCGTCAAGTCATACATCCTGCTGATGACGTCCTCATAGGAATCTCCCGCCCGGCCAAGATTCTTGAGTTTCTCGCGGAGCTCTTCAGATATGGAAATTGCGGTTGCCATAGAAACTATGAATACTATGGATGTTATATATTTTCGATTCATGTGCTCACAGACTTGTGTGAAAAGCATATAAACAGAAATCCAATCCCTTACACACATGAGCAGATCTGAATTGAGTGATGTGATCGCCATACTTATCGAAGACGCAAAAGTATTTGCGATGGCAGGAGGCGCAAAAGCTCCAGACCTTGTCGAAAAAAAAGTCTGGGACGCAGCCGGATTGGTCCGAGCAAAAGGGAAAAGGCTTGAGCAATATTGGCCGACAAGGGAAAGACTGGAATTGCATCAACGCGCTTGGACCAGTGCAACGTACGCTGCGCTGGATCAGGCAGTTGCGGCATATGGAAAAGACCATGATTCAACCCTATTTTGGCTGGAAAAGACAAAGGATTGGGCAGGGATTGCAGAATATCACCTGGAAAATGATGAATGCTGGCAGAAACTCACTTCTGATCCGAGATATGAACGATTCAGGGCATCTTCGGCAGAAAGAACTATATCGCCTTCTTAGCTAACGCAATAGAAATCTCCCCGAAATGCTGCTCTTGCGCCATGTCAACCTTTCTCTGGGTCTCCAGATGGAGCAAAGGGATGAATGTCATCACCTTGTCTTCGCGGGAATCAGAAGGTATGAGCTGGCTGAACGTGAGGCTCTGATTCTGCTTGAAATGCACGAGGATTCGGCCATACACGTCAGAGATGACCTCGGACACGTCCTTTGTCTTCAACGGCACCCTCACTTCGGGCGCATTGACTATCCAGCGCTTCCTTCTCTGCTCAGTCTCGAGCGCCTTTTCAAGGGCGCGGACAAGATCATACACAGACACCTTCCTCTTCCTCGGCTGAGGTGTCCTTGGAAATATCTTCGGCTTTCCAGGTCCGAGAGCATTCCACTCATCGATCCCTCCTTCTTCAAGAAGGTCGACATCCTCATCAACACCATTGATGATCTGGTCAAGCGCTGCTATATCCTCGTCGATGAGCTTGTTCGACTTGATCTTCAGGAGGATCGCTGCGGCAAGGATGACCTTTCCCGAGATGCGAAAGTCCATCTCCTGCAAGAGGCGCACCTTTTGGATGAATTTCCTCGCAAGAAGACCGATATCGACATCCCACGCATCAATCTCGTGGGTGTCAATCATGTCATAGATGATATTCTGCCATGTAAGCTCGTCTTGCGTGAAGAGGATGGAGAATATCCTTTCACTCGTCGCTTCTTTAGGACTGGCCAATACCTGTTCCATAGTGCCTTCGTATATTAATGTGTATACTGGTTTATAAATCTTTTGTTTGGTTCTGCTTCGGCCGAGAATAGAAAAATACACATACCCATTTATATAGCTGCCGATTAATGATAGAGTTCCTTTGATATCGCGCTCAGCTCCTTTGCGCGCTCTTTTGCCTTCTCGATCACCTCTTCATACGTGACCTTCCTTCGAACACCGGTCTCATCTTCTGCGTAGAGCATGATCGGGACCGCCTCTTTGATGGAATTGACATAATAGACTGCATACGACCCATCCCTGACTTCCTTCTCCACTTCCGAAAGGATCGGACGGAACATATGGAACACATCAATGTCAATTGCAGGCGTGACGATGCCAAAACCCTCATACGGCACATGGAACATGTCAGAGACCACCTTTGAAGCACGGTTGTACCAATACACCTTTTCCATGATGCCCCCGATGGGGCCGACACTGCCGTCAAAATCATGCACATAGCCAGTCATGGCGATGCGCTGGTCGACAGGAAACCCTGAAAGTGCGGAAAGCGCTGCGACAGTCGCTGCACCGCTTGCGCTCCAGCCATCTGTCTCGTCCTGATCCACAAAATTCAGCGCAAGGTCAAAAAACGTATGCTGCAAAGTCTTATTCAGGAAGGCGAACATGTTCACATTCCCTTTCTCGAGAAGCGGGCCTTCCAGGCTTCCTTTTCCTGTGGAAAACATCTTCCCTTGTCCTGGAGAGACAGCGACATTGACGACAGCAGGTTCAGCATACTCTGTGAAGAACATGCCAGAGACACGATCATACGCGCCAAGGCATACTGCCTGGCCGACGATCTTCTTGAATCTCTTGCCTTCAGGAGTGTCCTCAAAAAAATGATGGGCCACGTTTGTCGCATAAAACACTTGGTGGGAATTCCCAAGCTCATGCCCCTTGAGCCGCTCTTCGTAATACTTGATCACATCCACATCCTTCACATATTCATCCTCGCCCACACGAAGGCTGATGTCAGGCGCGTCCCTTGCGACAAGACCGAATTTTGCAGATATCTGCGAGGGATAGTTTGTCTCTGCCCTGATCACCCGTGCAAGCATCTCAATGCCTGACTTGGCAAACGGCCGCTCTCCCTTTCGCCTGTTGTTGTGTATCATGTCTGCGAACGATTCAAGGACTCCTGACGAGACTGCATATTTTCTCGGGAAGATGACTGGCTTGACCTTCTGCATGATCGAAGGATATTCATCAAGCTCATCAGACATTCCGACCAGGGCGACGATTGCAGAAGACTGCACCTGCATGGTCAGGCCGCCTTCATTGAGCTGGTATTGCCCATTCTCCAGGATATTGGAGAGAGCGGCGAGCATATCCTTATCCCCAAGCAGTTTAGTGAGGGAATAGATGACCACGACCCGTCGCTTGCCAAAAGCACCAAGGTGCACGCAATGCTGGGGAGAGGTGTACCTGTCTGCCGAGATTCCCCCGAAAAGATTGTCCTCTGTCGGATCCATGATCTTTTCCAGGATCCTTTCCGATCCCTTGCCTTCCTTGAAAGAGAGGACAGACGCCCGTAGCATGTCATCCAAGGAGAGTTCACGTCCACCGACGCGCACCTCAAGACTGTCTGGATGCTCAAAAACCTTCTGCACACTCCTCTGGCAGAGAAAATCCACCATATGTCCGACCCACTCGCTTGCCTGCTGATGGGGCTCGTACTTTGACTTCAGGATCTCCCCATAAAGCTTGATCAATAATTCATCAGAAGTGGGATAGAGGGAAAGATGGGGCTCGAGGAGGTTGTCATCACCCCGTGTATATCGAGGAAGGTTGAGGCGCGAACGGACAGTGTTCTCTTCCTCCCTAAGCTTCTTGATCATGGCATCTTTTGCCTTCTTGCTCTTTTTCGAGATTGCGTCAGGCAGGATTTCCTTCTTGTACGCATCATAAAGGCGAAAGAAGCGCTCTTTCCTGAATTCTTCGATGATCCGCGTCAATTCCGAAGGATTTGCCCTTCGCATCTCCTTTGTGCTCATAATATTCTCATCAAGCTCGAAATCAAACCTGCCCTCTCCTTCCGACACAAGCTTGAACCTGACTCCCTTATACTCTTCTGCGATCTTTTCACGAAGGTTTTCCTTAGCCTGCTGCTGGAAATATTGAGCGCTCCTGGACACCTGCGGAAGCCTCGTAGACCAGCGTTCCAGCAAGACGTCAAAGAACGTATTCACATCATCGGTGAAGCCAAGACCGACTGTCGGATCCTGGAAATTCAGCTCCATGAGCTTGTGGTTTCGAAAGTCATACACGCCGATCTTTTGCGGAACGCTCAATGGAAAAGTCTCTGCCAATGCAGAAATATGGGGCCAGTAGTCCTGGTCCTTTGTCAGGGGGCTTCCTGTCTTCTGGAAATTCTCCACTTCCTCAACAATGCGTTCAAGGACAAATGTCCTTCCGTTGGCAGGATGTCCGACAAGGAACAAGCCGTGGCGGGAATCAGCCATGCGAAGGAGATGCAGGATTTCAAGCACCTGCCGTTTCTTCGAATAAGCCAGGTCAAGACCCTGGACGAGCCGTTTCTGCCCTTCAAAAGGGATGGCGAACCGTCTCTCAAACTCATCCATCTCCTCTGCAGTCACCCGATGCGAATTTGCCATGGAAAGGGAGGAAGAAAGCAACACCGCACTTATATACCTTTCCAGAAAACACCATCATGAAGTAGGGACGAAACATGAAAAATTGGCCAAAACGCGCAAAAAAGGAAAAAAAAATCAGCAAAAATGAACAATGACCTCATCCCTGCTCTTCCAAATACCTTCTCACTTCAAGCGCGGCCATGACTCCTGTCCCTGCTGCTGTCGCGGCCTGACGATAGCGGAAGTCCTGTACATCCCCTGCGGCAAAGACGCCTGGAAGGTTGGTGTGGAGGTGGCGGTCTGTCTTGATATAACCCTTCTCATCAAGGTCGACAATCCCTTTTAGAAATCCGGTATTCGGCACATGGCCGATCGCTAAGAACATGCCATCAATCTTCAGTTCAGATACTTTTCCCGAGACAAGATCCTTGATCACCAGATGACTCGCCTTCTTCCCGTCTCCTTTGATGTCTTCAATCCCTGTATTCCATAAGAAGCCGATCTTCGGATTGGCCTTCACCTTCTCCTGCATGATCTTGCTTGCCCGAAGTGCGTCCCTGCGATGGATGATGGTGACCTTGCTTGCGAATTTCGAGAGGAATGTCGCCTCTTCGCATGCAGAATCCCCGCCACCGATGACTGCTATCTCTTTTCCCTTGTAGAAGAAACCGTCGCAGGTGGCACACGTGTGGACTCCTCGTCCGATATACTTCTGTTCAGCAGGAAGGCCAAGCATGCGCGCTGACGCGCCTGTCGCGATGATGACTGCCTTTGTCTGGATATGCTCTACGCCGACCATGACAGAGTAATGGTCTCCCTCTTTTGAAAGGGCAGTGATTGCGCCGTCCATAAAAGTCGCTCCGAAGCGCTCTGCCTGCTTTCGCATGTTTGCCGCAAGCTCTGGCCCGAGGATGCCTTCAGGAAACCCGGGATAATTCTCTACTTCAGTCGTCAAGGTGATCTGGCCTCCTGGCTCAAACCCAGAGACGACCACAGGATCTAAGCCTTCGCGACCAGCGTAGATCGCCGCAGAGAGCCCTGCCATTCCCGATCCGAGTATGATGACATTTTTCATGAAAGACCATTATTCAAGAGTGTTTTATAAACGTTTTCATTTATTTTTCGCTTCAGAAAATGCATTCTCGACAACCACATCCACCCATCCTGCCTTCTTCAGTTTCATCCGGATGTCCTCATCCTTCTTCCCGAGCTTTCGCTCTTTCTGGATAAATCCGGCAAGCTTTGCTGCTTCGTGAGGAGGATGCTTCGGAAGGGCGATATGGTGCAGGATGAGCAGGCTTATCACAAGCACAGAAATCAATCCCACGATGAGCCAGTTGAGGAAGGAGAAGTATTGCACTGTCCTTGAAAATGCGCCAAATTCCAGAAGAGGCGTCTCTGGAGATTCTGTAAAAGCAAAAGGCTCGACCACATCATCCACGCGGAAGATCTGCACAGGCTGCTCCACAATGCTCACTTTAGTCACGCAGGAAGAATCAGTCTCGCAGTCAGGATCATCACAGTCGACAAATCCATCGCAGTCATTGTCAATCCCGCCCCAGCATGCTGTCTCGATGCCCCCGCACGCAAAATCCGCCTCGTCAACACATCCATTTGACGACGGAGGATATCCTTCGTCGTCCCTGCCGTCTGTGCACGGGTCTGCCTTTGTCCTTGATCCAGACCTTGATGATGAGTAGGAATCATACGACTGGCCATTGTCATTATCATAGCATTCGAGAAGGACTGCCGGCTTGAGATATGTGGTATGACAGTTGTTGTTGTCCGCGCATGCGCGTTCTCCGCACGATCCCTCGCTCCATGGCGCGCATGTCCAGTCCTCGACACAGTTCGCGTGCATGAAGCTGAAATTCCCCTGTGCGAATGCGGATTCTGACATCACATTTCTTGCAAGGCAGTTCCACACATAGGACGAGGCAGTCAGATTAAGAGGGAATGAAGCGAAAAATGAGCCATTCGATGCATTTGAGCTGTTTGAAGCATGGATAATCCCCTTTGGTCCCCATGCCTCATTTTCAGTCTCATAATACAGCGTGATGTTGGTGATCG
>JAGVFV010000205.1 GCA_020057445.1 archaeon
ATAGTTTTCTGGGAAGGTTTCGTAATTCTTCAAGCGACGTATGGATGCGGCTGATCAGCACGATGTCGTCAGTCGATGCTGCGATCGAGCGGCCGGTCTCTTCGCTCTTTGTCTGCAGGTTGACAATCAGCTGCGACACATACGAAAGCTCGACAGGCCAGTGCTCACCATAACTGAGCTGGAGGTCTACGATGCAGGAGAGCAGGCCTTGTGCATCTGGGAATGCTTGTTTTTTTCTTTTTGACCATTCTCTGCCATCTGGCGTCTCGAGGGCAAATCCGGTCTCTCTGAGGTAGGTAAAAGTGCCTGTGTCACAGGTCCAAAGATCTTCACTATTGCTTATGACTGCGTGCTGGTCTGAGAACAGGCGGTCTGTTTTATTGTCGACCTGGAGGACTGATCGTGCAGGTATTGCCATCTCGTCGAGGATGGGGAAATAGTGTTTGACGACAAGGGATCTTCTGACACGGACTTTTTCTTTTTCGATTCTTTCTAGTTGAGATTCGAGCGTTGTCATGGATAAGCACCTCACATGACGGGATGCTCCTGTCCTATTTAAGCATTTTCATTTGTAACTCCTCGAGAATGAGGTCATCTTTCTTGGCAGAGAACGCTCATAAGAGCCGGATGCGAACCTTTCTGCAGAGCCCGAAGGAGTGGGAAAAAGAAAAAAAAAAGGAATAAAAATTTATTTCTTCCTGAGGAAGAAGAATCCTGCGACTGCGCCGGCAACAGCGACTCCTGCCGCGACAAGTCCGAATTCAGGGACTTCAGGTTCCTTTTGGTTGCATGCTCCTTCGAAGCAGCCAAGGTCGCAAAGGACGATCTCTTTCCTGAATTCTTCAGGGTTGAAGTTTATGCCGTCGCAGAAGTATTCGATGAGATAGCCGTCTGGGCCGTCACAGTAGTCTGAATCTTCTGAATTGTAGTATCCACCGTTGGCGAAGTGCGAGCCGCCAGTTGTCCCTTGTGTAAAATAGTCATGTCCGCCATCGCTGTCTGTGCAGGGAATCCATTCGTCTGCAAGGACAGTTGTCGCGAAGGCCAAAGCGACCATCAAAAATAAGCTTAGTTTTTTCATCTTTTATTCCTCCATTTCTTGGATGCATATCCAAAAAAGCAATTTCGTTACTATTATTAAGTAGAAAATAACTGTTTTTTATAAATGTTGTGCCTTTTTGGGCGCATCTGGCAACGAGCAGGCATCATGGCCAAGGTCAATAGCCAGATGGGGAAAAAGAAGGAGAAAAAGTGAAAAAAATCATACCGTGACAATCATGCCTTGGTAGATGAGCTGCACTGGCATGCCGTTGACTCGTTCAGGAAGATAGGTCTGCAGTCGTTCAATGTCTTGCAGGGCGATGGTCTTCGTGTCGTTGCCCACATGGACAAGGATTTTCCTGTCCACCATCTCCACGCGCAGGGCATAGGGCGCTGAGAGCGGGAATGCCTGCCTGGTGATATCTGCCTGGAATTCTTTGCATATCCGTTCGAGATCCATGCTTATCGCCTGAGGATGAAGAATGCTCCAAGCGCCCCGATGAGCGCAAATCCGCCTGCGATGAGCCCGAATTCTGGGATTTCTTGCTCTTCTATGTGGTAGTTGTGGTTCTTTCCGTTGACATCTACCTTGTACACGCCGCAGTCATCTGCAGCGACAGTGTATGCCTCAAAGCAGAATGTTCCGCTCGAGTCGATCACGACATTGCCGCTTGCCACTGTTGCACCGGGATCGCATGATGCCTGGCCCGGCTGTCCTGTGATGTCCCAAGGGGCGCTTCCCGCAGGGAAGTTATTGCCATTGACAAAGACAGTTTCGCCAATGCCATACTCGTTGACATCCTGGGTCGTATCTCCGCAGACGCCGTTTGTAGTCCAGATGGATCCTGGTGTTGCGATTGCAGATGATGCGAGTACGCACATCAATATTCCGAACAATAATGCTGTTTTCATTTGTTGCACCCCCTAAGGTAGTTGTGTTTATTGGAGGAATTGCAAGCACTTGCAGATGACCTTCCATATCACGAACAGTATTTGGTAAGCTGTTCATGTTTATAAACATTTGGTTAGTACTCTTCTCAAGTGGAGTCAACTTACATTCTTTATGAAGAGGGCAATTGTCCTTTTCCATTTGCTGTGGATGTATTTTCATGTTGTGGAGAGCTACATTTTTAAAACCGAGGTCATTTTCATCACGTATGAAAGTCGGCGTGCTCGATATCATCCTTGGCCTGGTAATCGTGGCATTGATAGGATTGCTCATCTATGCTGTCTCGACCCGTGTGCCTGAGCCGTTCACAGAATTGTATTTTGAGAACCATACGACGCTTCCTGAATATTCTTCAGATGCGGATTTTGTCTTTTCAGTCAATAACCTGGAGAACAAGGACATGACATATGATGTCTTTGTCCGAGGCGAATCAGCAGCAGAGAATGTGTCCATCACCTCTTTTTCCGTCGACATCCCTTCGGGAGAGAAGAAGAGCTTCCGCGCAGAATACTCTCTTCCTGAGGGGTTTGGGACAGGAAGGGTCATCGTAGAGCTCGCAAACAAGAATCAGAGCATCCATTTCTGGACAACGTATGCGAGGGATGTCATCTCGTATTTTGGCAAGCTCAAGCCTGCTGATTGCGTCCCTATGCTTGTGACTGATGATCCGATTATCATGAAGGTGAATGCGACGCACGGGGCAAACGTGGTCCTCCTTCTTGACGGAAGAGTGCTCATGAACATGACACTCAACAGCACCAAGTACATCAATATCTCGCAAAAGGGATTTCTTGACGTCTGGTTCACGAACGATTATTCCAACCAGACACTCGGCATCGACCGCAATGTCGTGGTCAATTATGTCAAGGCAGATGGATTGTATTATGAGAGATTCCTCGTTGACGAGGGAAGCGGCCTTTCTGCGTTCGACTGCCTCCGGACGAGGGAGGGAAACAGGCTTTCTTCCAACGGCGCAATTCGCCTGAAAATTGCTACCAGTAGGTAAGGACAATCGCAATATTTATAAATGAGCCTGTGCTCCGTTTCTCTCATGAAAACGACTGTTCTCATCCCCTGCCTGAATGAGGAGATGACTGTCGCAAAGGTCGTCAAGGACTTCAGGAAAGAATTGCCAAAGGCAGATATCATCGTGTATGATAATGGTTCGGCCGATAAGACTGTCGCCCGCGCAAAGGCAGCAGGGGCGGTCGTCCGTCTTGCCCCACGAAAAGGCAAGGGCAATGCGATGAAGAAGATGCTTGAGGAGGTCGATTCTGACATCTATATACTTGTCGACGGTGATGACACGTATGATGCGAAGTCTGTGAAGAAGCTCATGGCGCCTGTGCTGAATCACCAGGCAGACATGGTCGTCGGGACAAGGCTTGAATCATTCAGGAAAGAAGAGAAGCGCTTCCTGCATAATATCGGCAACAGGATCATCCTTTGGCAGATGCATTTCTGCTTCCCATGCAAGATCACGGACATGCTCTCAGGCTATCGCGTATTCACGAGGGATGTGGCAAAGAGCATCAATCTGATGAGCTCTGGATTTACTGTAGAGACAGAGATGACTATCAAGACCCTCGAGAACGGTTTTATGATCAAGGAGATCCCCTGCCCGTATAAGGAGCGGCCAAAGGGGAGCAAGTCGAAACTGTCGAGCTTTTCAGACGGCTGGTTCATCCTGACGACCATCCTTTCCCTGTTTCGTGATTACCGTCCCATGCAGTTTTTCGTGCTTTTTGCCATGGTGTCTTTTTCCGTCTGCGTGGGATTTGGCATCAATGTCGTGTTTGAGGTATTGCATAAGGGCAGGATCTATAATTATGCAAGCCTGATCGCCGCAGTCTTCTTCCTGCTGCTCACGTTCCTCTTCTTCATGATGGGCATCATAGGGTCGAGCATCCACGCTTCCAAAAGAGAGATGATGAATGCAATACAGAATATCAAACGCAAAATTGACAAATGATCTCAGTGCAGAATGGGACTTTACCGAAGGTAAAAGTCCCATATCTTCGCTTCCGTGCGAGCTGACCTTGAGCTTTTGCTCAAGGGCAAAGTAACTGCAGTTACGCGAGGTCAGCTCTGATGAACGCGATACAGAATATCAAGAGGAAGATGGATAAATGAACTCAAGGCGATAGGAAGCCTTATTGCATCTGGCTTCGCCAGAGCGATTTCTTCATCACCAGGATATTTATCACCTTTATAAACAAAATCAGTAAGGTTTATAAATAGTGATAAATACATGCCCTCTATGGACAAAGTATTGGAAGAGTACAATCCTTGGAATAAGGAATTGAATTATGGGACAGACCGGCTGTTTAACTATCAGGATATTGTCTCTTTTTTATTCAGGAAGGAGATTCAGGTTATCACAGGCATTCGACGTTGCGGGAAAACGACTCTCCTTAGGCAATGCATGAGATACCTGATGGACAAAGGGATACCTAAGGCGCAGATTCTTTTCATCCCCTGTGATGATCCTCAACTGAAGATCAAGACCTACGAAGATCTGATCAGTATCATTAAGAGATTCAAGAGAAAGGAAAGACTTTTTGTTTTTCTTGATGAGGTCCAGGTCATAAGATATTGGGAGAGATACCTGAAGTCTGCGTATGATGCGGATGCGGACATGAAGTTTGTCATCTCTGGATCCACCGCATCCTTCTTTGAGAAGGATGTTGCCAACTATCTGACCGGCAGGCACATATACCATAAGATAAAGACCATGACGTATAAGGAATATTCGCATTTAAAGCCGGATGGTACTTTGATGGATTACGCAGAATGGGGCGGTTTCCCTGAAATCATCAAAGCGGATTCTGTGGAGCAGAAGAAGGCGCTTCTGAGCAATTATTTGCAGACGATAATCTTGCGTGACATCATCAAGAGGAACAGCCTACGGAACGAAAAGGCGGCGACCTCCTTGTTGTATGCGCTGGTAAGTGTCGTCGGGGGGAAAATGAACATGGCCAGGCTTTCGCGGCAGTTCAATCTCAGCAGGAGCACAATCGAGAAATATGTGAGGATCGGCGTTGATGCATTCTTGCTTGAGGAAGTCGGTTTTTTTTCGCATTCCCGCCGAAAGCACGTGCAGAAAGAATATAAGCTCTATCCGGCAGATTACGGCTTTTGCAGGATCATCAATGACCGGTTCGAGAAGGGAAGAGCAATGGAATTTGCCGTTCTTCATGTGCTGGATAAACCGTCATATTGGTCTTCAAATGGATTTGAGGTTGATTTTGTGGTGAACAATATTGCATTGCAGGTATGCGCCGGAGATGGCATTCCCTCACGAGAAAGAGAAGGGCTGACTGCATTTAAGAAGATTTTTGGCGCTGCAGGGATAGTATTGGCTAATCAGACGACCGATTCGACCATCTCAATCGAGGAGTTCATCTCAGACCCGGATCATTATGCAAGATGAGACTGCGTATCGTGTGCACAAGAGCTGTGTGGAATATTTCTGTCCAGGCATTCATGCGTCCAAGAGAGATGATGAATGCGATACAGAATATGAAGGGGAAGGCGGATAAATAAATCCTAGATGAATAAGCATAATTCTTTATTCATTCCCGCAAAACTTTTTAAATGCGGATTGATCCGGTTTACTTATGGAAGAGAAAATTTTCTTCAAGGATTCAAAGGGGAATAGGCTCTGCGGGATCTTATCAGATCCGACTGGCGACAATGGCAGGCCGATCATCATCCTCTGTCATGGGTTTAGAACGAGCAAGAATAGGAGGACCTATCTAAGATTGCAAGAAATGTTGAACAAACGGCAGATTTCCACGTTCAGGTTTGATTTTTTCGGGCACGGAGAGAGCGACGACAAATTCGAGGATATCACGATATCTGAAGCGGTCGATGACACCCTGATTGCGCTGAAGTTCTTAAAAGACAGGGGGTATGGGAAGATTGGTCTTTTTGGTTCCAGTTTCGGCGGCATTGTGTCCTTGATGGTCGCTTCTAAGACGTCTGATCTGTTCGTCCTTGCCTTGAAATCACCTGTGTCTAATTATTTAGAATTAGAATCGGAAAAAAGATCAAGAAAAGAAATGACTGCGTGGAAGAAGGATGGCTTCACGCTCTATAAGGACGGAGACGGAAAGAAATACAGGCTCAAGTTCTCCTTTTTTGAGGATTTCAAGGATAATGATGGGTATGAAGCGGCTAAAAAGATCAAGATTCCTGTCCTCATCGTCCACGGGGATAAAGACGTATCAGTCCCATTGAAACAGAGCAAAAAGACTGCGAGGATTATCAAGGATTGCACTCTCAAGGTCATCAAAGGTGCAGACCATAAATATGCAAGACCAGAACATTTCCAAAAGATGCTGGATTTGATCTCTGCGTTCATTGAAAAGAACATTTAGGCGTGGGGAATCTATCATATTGTAAAAACATAAGTCTTGCCTTCTCATGCTATCAGAACGTCAAGAAGAATGTCAATAAGGTGGTTTTTCTTCAGTAAAGTATTTAAATCAAAAGGAGGAGGGGTCTTCTATGGAAAAAGAGGTCAGTCCTAGGCATGACTTTCATGTGTTGATCGCCGTCTTTGCGATCATCCTCTTTGTCTTCATCCTGTTCCTCTCGTTGACCAATGGCAGTGATATTGGGACCATCATGCTTGGCCTCCTGCCGACGATCGCGTACCTCATCATCAACTATTCGCTCCTCTATGATATCCGGTCAAAGCACTTCCTCGTGTGGATCCTTCCGGTGCTTCTTGTCCTCTTGTTTTACCTGCTTGCGAAATCAGCAGCCCAGACATCATTTGGCAGGATGGACCTCAACGTCGTCGCATTCCTGAACCTCTTCATCTGCTATATCTTCGCTGGAGTCATCCTCTTCTACATCTTTGTCGGAAGGAAGATAAAGGAAGAGAAGAGGGAGATGACAGTGATCCGTCATGAGATGAAGAACATCGACACTGTAGTCGAATCCCTGGAGAAGAAGCCGTCTGTGCAGATGCTGATCCATTCCCTTGAGGACAAGTGCAAGGCCATCAATTTCGTGATAGGAAGGGTGTATTCTGACAAGCATGGCGGGTCGAAGGAATTGCGGGAGAAGATCCGCATACAGAAGGACTGGTATAACACGTTTTCCGGGCTTTCCAAGGACTTTTCTGCAAAGGACCGTGAGATGGTGCATTTGAGCGTCGACCTCATCCACAAGCGTCTCATGCTTCTTGAGAAGAAGGAGAAGGACGTGTTCGGGAACATCACGCTCCTGAATGTGGACCGTGACCCTAGGGGCCATGAGCCCATCCGCGAGGTCTTGATCAAGAATGACAAGGATCCTGTGGAGACGTATCTTGGCAGTGCACGGCAGATGTGCGAGAGAATCCTTGCTCTGAATTAGAGCCCTAATCTTTGGTCGATGTCTCCTGCGACTGTGCGCAGGTTGTCCATGGTCTTCTTGATGTTTCCTTCGACAAGGTCGACGAGCTCCTTGAGGTTTTCGACGTTCAGGGCGTATTTGTTCCGTTCCTGGCTGACTATCCCTGATTCCATGAGCTTGTTCAGGTGGAAGATGACTGTTCCTCTTGATAGGTTGGTGAGGTGGGCGATCTCGTCTGACGTGAGGGTTTTCTGGCTTTTGAGGCTCTTGAGGAGGACGATGAAGATACGGAAGGTGGACTTGTCCTTGTCGCGAAGCGAGAATAGGCCTAGTGACGAGCCGAACCATTGCAGTTCGTCGTTGATATTTCGATCTGGCGCCTGTTCCTTGATGATGGTGATACGGGTGAAGCGCATAGGATTGCAGATATGATTGGGATTTATAAAGATTTATGAGAAATGTGATTTAGCCCGGTCGTTGATATGTCAGGCCATTGCCTGCGCTGGATGTCTGATAGAGGCCTAGATAAGTCGTCATCTTGCGTACAGTCATTGCCAATGAACGGGGATCGTATTCTCCCGTCAAGGTGATCGGAGTCTGCGTATCTTTGTTGCCCAAGATATCTGCGCAGGCAAGGTCCTCATTTGCGAAGGGGCCGTACATTATGCAAAAAAGCTTGTTTTCGAGGGTGAATCTGATCCCATTTTTTGATGTTGGTGTCGTCGGGATACCTTCGACCCTGATCCAGACTTGCTCTGCGAGCGACGATATCTCAGATAGCGCTACCTGCCGTGGATTCTCGAATGTGTACTCGATTCCCATGTTGCTTAGGAACGTCTCTTACTTTATAAGTTTTGCTTAGAAGATATAAAAAAAAGAGAAAAAAAAGTAAAAAAAAATGCTTATTTCTTCCTTCGGAGGAAGATGAATCCTGCAACTGCACCGGCCATGGCGACTGACGCTGCAACAAGCCCGAACTCAGGCACGTTGAAGATGTCGATGCCGACGATGTTGATCGGGTTGCTGAAGCAGTCTTCGATGACTGCTTCTTCGCAATTTGAGCCAACGCAGGACGTGGCAGTCATTCCGATGTTACAGTTATCCGGTATCTGAAATATGACTCCATACCAGCCTGACGGATCAGCAGTTTCTGCTGAGTGTGTCACTCCATTGCATGTGACGTCAACGGTTACGCCAGCAACAGGCAGTGAAGTAGAGTCAGGTCCGCTGAAGACTTGGCCATTAACCATTGTAGGGACGCCGCTTTGTGCGCAATCATCATCTATGTCAGCTGATACGCTTGTTGCGAATGTCAATCCGATTATCAATACTATTCCGAGTAGTAAGTTTTTCATTTTATTTTACCCCCTTACTTCTTCTTCCTGAGGAAGATGAATCCTGCCACTGCTCCTGCGAGAGCGACAGATGCTGCTATGAGTCCGAATTCTGGAATCTCCAGGTTGACATAAGATATGTTCTTCCAGTCAGGGATTCCTATGATGGTCCCATCTTCGCAATTGCCGTCTCCTGCACAGACAGTGACCGAATCTCCAAGGTCGCAATCTTCGAGGAATTCGACAACATAATAGCCGGCGCTATTGGTCATGTCAGTCGCGGGTACAAGACTATCGCACGTGACTGTCACAAGAACGTCAGGAACTCCTGTGCTTGTTCCTTGCTGGTAGACGTGGCCATTGACTATTGTCGGAGTTGCCGCGACAAATCCCATGGTCAATAGTAATGCTAATACCATAATTATTGCTTTCATATATGCACCCCCATTGGTGTTACTGTTTGGGAAGATGTTATCGTATTTAAACTTTACGGTAGTGAGAACGTGACCAATTATGCTGGATAAGCGCTGTCGGCCGCTTTGTCGTCGACAAAAGAAAGGATATGATTTGTCACGGCAGAGACACAAATAATGCCATTTTTAATGAGTGAAATTATTTGAAATACTCGTCGTTTTTTCATATTCGCTGAAACAGTTTCAGAATAAGTGAAATAGGTTCAGAGAGGTGAAGGTTGTTCAGAGAGTTGCAGATGTGCATACTATATTATTGTGCACATTATCAAGGTAAAGTGACATCAGGATATTGGAGCGATAAGAATAGAAGTTGTTTAAAAAAGTATAAAAAAAAGAGTAAAAAAAATTTTATTTCGGCTCTTCCGGCAGTGTCGGCGTGTGTATCTGTTCTTCTCCTTTCTTGCCTTTCCTCGTGAAGAGGAAGATCAGCCCGAGGAGGATGATCAATACCAGGATGACGAAGAAGATGGCAAGCGGACTTGTCTTCTTCTCCTGTTCAGGCGGAGTCGTGTCATCTGTCGTATCGTCTGCCGGCGGTGTTACTGCAGGCGGAGTCACCGGAGGCGTCACAGGAGGAGTCACCGGAGGAGTCACAGGAGGCGTCACAGGCGGAGTCACTGTCGGCGTGCTTGTCACTCCGATCATGAAGTACGAGAATCCCGGAGTTTCTGCGCTGAAGTAGACAAACTGGTCATCCTCTGACACCACGCGTGTGGTAAGTTCATTCCATGCATCAGTCCACCTGAACATGCGTATGTTGTTCTTGGCCACGTTGTTCGATGCGAGCCAGGATTTCTCCACGCGGAACGTGATCGTCGCGTCCTTTTGTCCTGCTCCGACATTGTCTACAGTGATCTTGAGGTACTTGTAGACCATAGATTCAGGCAGTGTCGTGCTTGAGGGCTTTCCTGAGAGGGCGTCGACCTTGACATTGACGTCAGTTAGGTCTTCTGTCGCGGTAAACGTGATCGCCGTGAGGACGATTCCTGTCTTGTCGATGTTGACGATGACTTCACCATCCGCAGGGATACTGGAGTACACGTGCGTATATGAGGTCTCAGCAGGTGTTGTCTTCAGGTAGAGCGGGCTTGCACCGCCGCCACCGCCGCCGCGTCGTTCCTCTTCAGCTGCCACGCCGACGTCGACAGTGAAGCTGATGAGCTCAGTTCTGCCTTGAGCCATCGCATTCCCTGCGGTCGTATCGTTGCACAGCGCATAATAGGCGTAGTCTCCATCCTCAGTGTAGGTCACTTCTACTGTGTGGGTAAGCCCTCCTGTCGCTGCGGTGAGGCTCAATGTCATGTTCGAATATGACAGGTTCGTTGCTGCATACCTGCACACAGACGGCTCGTCTGTCGTCACGCTGAGCGTCACGTCGATCGATGCTGCAGTGGTCGACTGCGCATCAGACGGTCCTGAATCAGTGATCTGGGGCGCTGTCGTATCTGCGACATTGAAGTTGCCTATCTGCGTCTTTCCCACACCGTTAGACTGGTTGCAGGTGATGTTGAAGACATATCCGTTCGTATTGTTCACCCGTGAAAGGCCGATGGTATATATTCTCGAGTCATCCTGGAGAGAGTCGTATCCTGTCGAGCTCACTGATCCGGTGAGCAATACTCCTGCATTTCCTGATGCGTTGATGAGGGACCAGGTGCAGAGTGTTGCAGCAGGCGTCGCCTCGGTCACGTTGACCGTGACGTTGAAGAAGCTGTTGTTCACGAGCGTCGCGTTCGCAGGCCCGAGGATGCTTATCGCCGGCGCGAGGTTGTCCTGGACTGTCACGTTGATCTGCGGCGTGTAGTTCACATTGCCGTAGGTGTCGTTCGCATACATGCGTAGGCCAAGCTCTCCGACGTCAAACTCGTAGAGGTCGACGCTGATGTTGGCAAGCTTTGTTGTTCCGTTACTCGAGTAGTATGCGGTATTATACTTGATGCTCGACCCACTCCTCTGCACCCATATCCTGTTGATGGCAAGGTCGTCAGTCCAGCTTTCCACCCAGAACCAGACGCGTCCTCCTGACTGCGGCCGGTAGTCGTTCACGCCGATGAAGTCATAGCTCGCATTCACGCCTTGCGTCCTTGCGCTTGATGTGAATCCGAGGAGTCCGTTGGTGACTGATTCTGTCCCGATCTGGATCACGGACTCATTTCCCGTGATGCTCGAGAAGAGGGTGATGTTGTTTGCCGCATTGAGGGCTGCAATGGTCGCTCCTGCACCGGTGTTGATCGCTGAGACTATCTGCGTGGTGTTCATGGTCGTTCCCGTGCTGAGCGCGATGCTGTAGTCCACTCCGTCGACGCTGACGTTGAAGGTGTTGTTGCCCCTGCTGAGCGCCTGTGAGGACGTGTTGCGGTTGATGCCGAACCACGAATCTCCTGTTGCATTGCCAACCGTTATGGTGACGTTCGCATTCAGGTAGAAATTGCCGCTGCTGTTCGTGCAGAACAGGGCATTGCTGAAGTTGCCTGCGATGAAGCTGCACACATCCGTGATGTTCGACACGTTCACATAGGTGTAGTTCCTCTCCATGCCTGAATAGTTCACAAGGACTGTCGTCCCATTATAGGTGATGTTCAGCGTGCTGTTGGAGGCGTTGATCCGTATGTGGCCGTTGTTCTCGTTCGTCGTATTCCCGAGGATGGTCGCATTCGTCCATGCATTCCCGACAAAGAGGAAGGAGTTGTTATTGTTCACGCTCGTGATGTTCAGGGACCTGTTCGCAGCATGGTAGCTGTTGGTGTAGGTCGGCGCGACCGTGTTGATGCCAAAGGTGATGTTCTGGTCTGTCCTCTGGTTGAGGTTGTCGTTCACCGCTATGGAGATGGGTATCGCTCCTGCCTGCTCGGTAAAGGTGTGAGTCAGGTAGCAGTTGTACGCTGCTGGCGTTCCCGTGCAGGTGAGGTTTGATATGTTGTACGCGGTCGTGTTCGCGGTCACGTTGATGCTGTTGCTGTTCACGCCGACTCCTGCGTCAGTGAGGTTGAACCAGATCGTGACTGCCGTATGGTTGACCCCTTGCGAGTGCTGCGGGAAGATATTCGTTATCGTCGGGCCTGCCGTGTCGACCGTGACATTGCCAAAGGTTGTGCTTCCTGTG
>JAGVFV010000192.1 GCA_020057445.1 archaeon
ACTGCCATCTGCAGTCCATAGCAGAGGCCAAGGAACGGGACGTTGTTCTCCCTGCAGAAGCGGATGGCGTTGATCTTTCCTTCGACTCCGCGCTCTCCAAAGCCGCCGGGAACGATGACTCCGTCGACATTGGAAAGTTTCTCTCCGACTTTCTTCTCATCTGTCGTGTCCACCCATTTGATCCTGACTTTCGTGCTGTGGAGGGCTCCCGCGTGCATGAGCGCTTCGTTGACGCTTGCGTAGGAGTCGGAAAGCTTGGTGTATTTTCCCGCCATGGCGACGGTGATCGATTTGTCAGTCTTTTCATACTGTTCGATGAGGCTTTTCCATTTTTCGAGGTTGATCATATTGCGCTCGAGCTTGAACTTGTTCGCGATGATCTTTCCTACTCCTTCTTCCTCGAACATGAGTGGTATCTTGTAGACATTGTCTGTGTCGACTCCGGAAATCACGCCTTCCTTCGGGACTCCTGTGAAAAGCGATATCTTGTGCTTGAGGCTCTCGTCGATGGGTTCACTGCACCTGCCGATGATCATGTCCGGCTGGATGCCAAGCGACCGCAGGAGATTCACGCTCTGCTGTGTGGGTTTTGATTTCTGCTCTTTGGTGCCATAGGGGATGGGGATGTAGGTGAGGTGCACGTAGAAGACATTGTCAGATCCGAGATCCTCTTTCAGCTGCCTGCATGCTTCGATGTAGAGCTGGTTCTCCATGTCTCCGACAGTGCCTCCCACCTCGATGAGGAGGATATCTGCCTCTTCTTCCTTTGCTATCGCGAGGAACCAGTCTTTGATGAGCGTGGTGACGTGAGGGATGAGCTGCACTGTCTTTCCTAAGTAGTCTCCGCGACGTTCTTTTTCTCTGATGCGCTCGAAGACCTTTCCCATGGTGAGGTTCCATTCGAACTTGCAGTGTGTGCCAAGGAATCGTTCGTAATGCCCGAAGTCCATGTCGACTTCGCCGCCGTCCTCAAGGACGAACACTTCCCCGTGCTCGATCGGGTTCATCGTGCCTGGGTCCACATTGAGGTAGCCGTCGCATTTGACAGGGACGATCTTGTAGTCCGAGCCGAGAAGGAATCCTGTCGATGCTGCCGCGATTCCTTTGCCTAGGCCTGAGAGAACCCCGCCAGTGAACATGATGATTTTTGGCGGCATGGTGCAAAGGACGAAAGATTGTTCTTAAGGATTGTGGTTGTGCGAAGTATAGGTTCTATGCACAGAACTTATTCACCAACCGCCGTGTCTCTCTTCCACTTCTTTGAGGATGCTGCAAAAGAGGCTTCGCAGCTGCGGCTGTTCTCTCCTGTAGCTGTCTTTGATGATGGCAAGATCTATCACTGGTTTTGTCTGCTCCTCAGCTGCGAGGTCCCATCCTTTGAACACGGCGATGTATCCGACGAGCTCTTCATTTGCAGTGATGAGATATTCTGCATGGCTGTCCTTCCCGTGGAAATACGTGAGAAGGGCGCTTCGGCCAAAGCGTCTTTGGAAACCGTGCCTGACGAGAATGTGCGCAGTTGAGGCCATATCTTCAAGGCAGGCCATTTGTTCAGTGCTCGGCGTTGCTTCATACGCCTCCAGCAGAGGGTATAAGCGCGGGAAGAGGGAGAGTTGTGCCATGCTGAGGGAGAAATAATTGGGATATATAAACATTACGAGTGCAGAATATCAAGCAATTTGTCGTTATTTTATAGTAGTTAATATAGAAATATTTATAAAGTGAGGAGAGCTCTCTCCGTCTATGATCATCTATTTTGACAGGGATCTCACCAGTGAGACCATCTATGCGAATGGTGATGAACTTGCGATCGTCCTTGGCAGGGACAAGGATGCAGATGGCAATCGTGTCTATTCCTGGCCAAGGGAAGAGAAAGAGCATCTGGTCACTTTTCAGGATCCGGTGCTCGTGACTGATAATTATAGGATTGGAAATCTTCCTCCCTTCAATAAGGCACCTGTTAAGACCGATAGGTATGAGGCAAGTAGGTTCGGGACAAGAGACAATGTCTTTCGCCTGTTCGAGTTTCCTGTAAGGACGACGATCTACGACGGCACTTCTCTTGAATTCGAACAGCAAAAATACCCTGGGTTGTGGGGTCCGAGCATTGACACCCTCCTTGCCTGCTATGGCACAAGACTGCTTGATCTTGACGATGTGAGGACCATGTGCGAGCTTGGATCTGGCTCTGGCTTTTGGACAAAGGACATCCTTGCAAACAATATCAATCTCCTGCTTGCACATACCATCGACCTGAATCCTGCTTCAGAACGCTGCATCAGGGATACTGTGCATGATATTCGGCTCATCCCTAAGACCGGCGACGCCATCGCTTTCCTCGAGGGAAAACGATATGATCGTCTTTTCTGTAATCCCCCCTACCTGCCAAGGCCGAAAAGTATCGACGATAATCCCTATGAGGGCATCAGCCTTTTCGCATATCTCATCCTGCATGGGCAGGAACATCTCACAAGAGATGGAAGTGTTGTCACGAACATCTCAAGCCTGTGCGAGCACCTGACCGATCCTTTGATAAGAAAGGCCGGAGTAAATGTCCGAAAGATCGCAACTAGGGAAGTGCCCTTGAAGGTCTTCAATGTCCTCAACAACAAAGAATGGATGGCTTATCTTCTGGATCATGGATTGCGCCACAATCCTCATGATGGTTATGAATTCTGGCAGACAATCAACATCGTGGAGCTACGGTCATGAAAGATCTTGCCATGGGAAGGGACGACCGGAGGACCTACACGTATGACCGCAAGCTCTTTCGCGAAGAGGAGCGACAAAAGGAACAGACAGGACAGTTGACTGGAATAATCATCCATAATGCATACACGACCGCAGAGGTCGATCGTCTCCTGAAAAGTTCAGGGGTAGTCGCGGAAAAGTATACGCCGAAGAAGTCGACAGAGGCGCATTTCTACGACGAGCACAGAGGCATCATCCATGCGGTGAATTCGCGAGGCGTCATCCGCCTTGTGCGCGATAAGGACCTTGCGTGGTCGCTTGAAGACCTGCTCGAGAGAAAACTGTCATTGGCCATCGACCATCATGGCGGCGACGAAGCTCTTGCATACCGCAGGTTCCGCGAGGAATTCGGTTTTGGCCTGATCGACAATGTCATGGCCGACCTGAAGGAGTATGATGCACTTTCACAGGTGCAGAAACAGAAGAAGATCGTAGTCATGATGGGCCCGCACGAATCGCTATCTGTGGCTGAACACGAGCTTGTCACTCCCGCAATCGTGCGTCCATTGGATGATTTCCTCAAATACCGCATCTTCCGTGCAGGCGAGAACGTGGTCGTTGATTTTGACTATATCTTCGCAGACCAGGCAAAGAACGTGCTGAGCCAGCTGTGCTCTTCGCTGAGCGCGAATGTGAAAGGCACTGACGTGCATGTCTTCCATTATGGCAAAGTCGGCATCCTGCATGAAGGCTACGATGTCGGCGACGTGTGCGTCCCGCATGCCGCGATCGACGAGGAGGTCAGGGAAGGATTGTCCCATCCCATGCGCTTCCAGAACCAATTGTTCGAGAATGTCCTCTTGCTGCAGGAATTGCGCAACCAGGTCCAGGGAAATATCCGCACAGGCACGACGGTGAACACGATAAGCGTGCTTCGCCAGACGAAGAAAGGGCTCGAGGACGCAAGAAAAGCCGGCGGTGACTTCATCGACATGGAATGGCTTCCCATGGCAGCACTGCTCGTCGGATACAAGAATTCCTATCCAGATCTCGGATCATTGTATTTCTATTTTGCAGGCATCGGCTCTGACAAGCCGCGCCACGGAAAGACGCTCGGGAATACGAAGTATGCCCTGTCAGTCGAGAAAAAGGTCGCAGAAGCGTTAAAAGGAATGGCTGGAAGGGTCTAGGTATGCAAACAGTTATGACTGACCTTGGCTTCTTTTTTTCGGTTGACTTCTGTCCATTTAGAGGTGGGAAACAAGATAAAATTATGCATTTTATGGCAAATTATATTTATTGCTCGAACTGGGTTTAATACCCCGCTGCTCTCCTTGAGCTAGG
>JAGVFV010000201.1 GCA_020057445.1 archaeon
CAGCGCATTCACATTCTTATACCAGAAAGAGACAGAATACTCCGTATCCGGCTTGACAGATATGGCATACTGCTTGGGATTCCATTGCCTCGCTTTCGCCTTGATGCACTTCGAACCGGCATAACATCCGACAGTCTCCACACAGGAAGTGACATCATCATTCGCAGGATTAGTATCCGAATCCTGCTTGCACAGGCTCCAGAATTCCATGCCGAGCTCGAATCCGGGGTTCGCGACCAGATTATTCCCGATGGCTTCCACAACCCTCCCGAAAGGGTCATTGGCAGCAACGCTGCCCACGCCGTTCTCATTGACGACACGGACAGCAGAATACGCATTGGAACCGAAAATATACTGATTCCACCGCCTATTATCGGCATAATCAGTCATGGAAAAGAGAGATGTGTCCACATCGCCCTTTGGGAATATTTTCTTCACGCGGTTGAGAGGGTCGGCATAATACTCCATCTTCACCATCTTCGCACTGCTCGGGGGCGGGGCAGGGGTGTATGTCCCTGCAGGAAGGGAAGAAGCATATTCAAATCCCTCTGTCATCTTCTCGACAAGACCCTTTGCATTGAACACCTTGTTCGACCGCACGCTCTGCGTTGCAGTCTTCTTCTGCGTGGTCTCCAATTCCCGTCCAAGACCGTCAGCAAACGAGAATGCTTGCGGGTACAGAGCGGGTGTCGTGCTCATCTTCTTCAAGACCGAGACATAGTTCAGATCGCAGTTCTGCGGCTGGCTCTCCGAGCACAAAGGGTTAGCGAGGTCGGAAGAATAATAATAAGTGTACGTCTCCGTCGGGCTTGATAGGGTATCTCCAGGGAGCGCCTTCTTCCACAATCTATTATGTTTATCGTATTGAAAAGTGGTGACCTGTCCGTTTCGGTCGATCGCAGTTGTCGTCGTGCCATCACTGCTGTATGTCGCCTTCGCGGTCAGATAGCTGCTGCAAGAAGGAACATAACAGTCCTGGATGCACGTCAAATACCCTCCTCTCAGCACAGTCGAGCTGTCACAGAGGCCGTTATTGCCATAGAAGAACCGCTGCTTATTGCCCCGGGCATCGGTCAGTTCAACAAGATGGCCAAACGCATCATAGGTATTATACGTCGTCCCTATCAGTTCGGTCGCATCAACTATCCCATTCGTGTTGCTGTCAATCCAACTCTTCTCGGTGGAAGGATGGACAGCAGTCGTGTACATCAACGGAAGACTGTCTCCTTGACTTCCTTGCTTGAGAGGTCCATCACCATATATATTCTCAAACGGCCTGAAATCATGCCACCATTCATCATAATTGTATCCGAGTGTAAAAAAATCTTTTTTTCCATCGCCATCGAAATCATATAAATTTCCGACAACCTGGTAGAGAATCCAGGGATCAAATCCGACGCCGAAGTTAGGATTCTCGATGAAAACCGGATTTTTCGGACAGGTTCCTGCCGCGACATTTTCAAAATAAACGACGACATCACTGTGCACAGGAGGGCTATTTATCGCGTCAACATCTCCATCTCCATCAATATCACCGAATCGAATATTCAATGAAGACGAATAGAGCGTGGGAAGGCCGACGATAAGTTCCGGATGATTCCCCTGCCATTGTGGGGAGGTCGTTGTCCCGACATTCTTATACACAAAGACACCAGTCGATGCACGACCATAAATATCTAATAGACCGTCGCAATTGAAGTCGCCAAAATGCATGCTGTTCACATTCGTCTCAGTTATTCCAGTTAAAAATGAATTGTCGACTACCCAGGAACCCGACTGCCATTTCAGGGCAACCTTTGATGTCCCGGTAAAAAGAAACAGTTCTGAATTTCCATCTCCATTCACATCAGCAAGGGATAATTTTTCCGCAGCCTGCTGACCTGCTAATCCTGCCTTAAAAGAGGCATCTAATATCACATCTGCCGTGAACATGTTGTTCACCTTGAATGCATTGTAATTATCTCCAGAATAAGGATAACAACCGACCTGGCTGTTTTTTTCAAGGATGAACACATTTGACCCTATCTTACCGACATCCAATCCATAAGGATTACAAAGGAATGGATATGGAGGGCCATTCAGGTTCGTATCTTCCCGATGGAGCCATATCGTTGGCGGAGGATCTGTCTCATCATCATCAGTTAGACCTGTGCAGCCAGGATCCAGAGGGTAATCTGTCTTCGTGTCAAAATCATTGTCCACGCCATCATTGCATTGTGGAGGGAGGGGCTCTGATTCATCATTATCCGTTGTTCCCGTGCAGCCATGATCGCTCGGATAATCGACAAAGCCATCCCCGTCATTGTCAAACGTGTCACTGCACTGGTACGTTGGAGGAGGGGGAGGGGGAGTTGCTGGCGTGAATTCGGCATATTCCGTCTGGGTGAATGCCTTCAGGGTTCCTGTCGCAAGACTGTCGCATACAGAAGATTCGTACAGCTTTGTCTGATAAGGCGGGCTAAGGAGGTTTCGCGTCCTCATGAAGGGATAGGCAGTGTTTTCAAAAGCATAGGTGATCAACGTCTTTTTGTTCGCACCATTGCCTTCTTCGCAGATGACATTCGCCTTTCCGTTCTCAGCATTATACCAATATTTTTTCGACCTGGAAACTCCATCGACAGTGGTGGATTCCTGCGTGAGCGGCCTCCATCCTGATTTGATGGAATACGCCTTCTGGATATCCTGGTATGCGCCAGACTCATCGTAGAACTGCCCAGGGATGGAGAAAGAAAATTTGGGAATATCATCATACACATATTCTGTCCGTGCGATCTCCTGAGCAGGCACGGCATTATTATAAGATATGCTGCTTTGGATCAAGCCTCTTTTCCAATCATTGCTGGTCAGGTATCCTCCGACATAGGCGACACCGACAGAGTCATAGAATATGTTCTTGTTCGCATAATAATCCGCATCACCGATCTCTTTCGGGGTCACATAATCAGCCTCTGTATAGCTCGCATCCTCGTATATGGTCTTGACCTTATCATATCCTATATAATTATTTACGAGACCGACGGTGTTCCAAGGAATGTCATACACCTCAATCCCTGTACCCGGATGGTAATAATCTCCGCTATGATACGGTTTCTGGGAGGCGACACCATCGACATATGCGAAAGTGGTTGTTGTCGACGGAGGATTTTCATTATCCCAACGGCCGTAGCTGGCAATGATCTGGTGCAACCGAGGGCCGCCTCCCCATTGTTCAGTCGGATAAGCAGACCAGGTCCCATCCCCTGAAGGGGCATATTTGTATCTATTGCTCTCATAGACGTATTCCACCATGCCTTTGGTCGGATAGGTTATCTTCTTGAGGCTCCAGGCCTTGCTGTTCTCGTCCGCTTCAAGGGTGGTCCGTGCAGTGTAATACCCCCAAGGATCGGTATTCTGCATGTTCATGCCCTTATCATCCTTGGAGTTGACATCATAGTCAGGATTATCCGTCGGTGATCCGAGAGTGCCATAGGAGAACGATGTTTCCGGCAATCCGAGGGCATCGGTGCTGTCCCCGTATTGCTTGATGCTCAGCAATGTGCGCTCGCCGTGGGTGTTCCCGTCAGGATCCTTCAGTTTTCTCGTCGATTCGCCAGACGCATATGTGAAGTCCATCTTTGCTACCTGGCCGAGGGTGAAATCCTTGATGGTGATAAAATCAAGCTCAGGCACCTTGCCCTGCTCACCGACATACTTGAATTCTGCCCGATTCAAGGGAGTCTCGATGATCGAAATGACTTCAATATCAGACTTCGTGATCGTCTCGCTCTTCTTATTTATCGCTATCTGGACAGGAATGATCCCTCCATTCGTAAAATCTTTCGCATTATATGAAAATGTGTCATAATCAGTCTGAAATTTCTGCTTAAATACCATCACGTCATTTGTCTTGTCCAATTTCTGCCCGTAGAAATCAGTGTAGGTGATCTTCACATAGCTTCCCTTATCATCGGGAGACAGATATCCATCTCCTGTGTCGACATAATCAGGACTCAGGACCTTGGTCAATAGCCACGACACTGCATGCGCATCTCTCTTGCTCTCGATGCCTGTCGCCTTGGCCCATCTTGATGCAGAGGTGAGGCCGCAATTCGAATAATCCGGCCGTGAACCAGTACAGAGCACATTGCCATAATTATAACCAAAGAAACTGCACTGGCTCGGGCTGGTGCCACACGAACTCAAAGGGCAAGAATACGTATTTATCCTACAATAACTATTGCACGTAGGAACTGTTCCGCCGCAAGTGAACGTGCCAAGATCATTGCCATCGCATTCCTCACCCGGCTCTCGGATATTATTCCCGCAATAGGATTCGACACCTCCTGCAGCGCCTCTCGAATCTGATGCAAGGTATATCTGTTTTCCAGCACTCCAACCGCAATAATCGGCCTGTTTCGCCTTCCAATACTTCAACTGATACCTATCGCTTCCGACATACTGCGGAATTTCAGGAAAGACTGTTCCAGTCACTCTCGACAGCTCCAACGGAACAGCGATCGCATCCCCCGCCGGATGATACACGCCTTGGTAATCAGTGTATGCATACGGACAGATGCACGCCAATCTGCACGCATCGACAGGATCATGCCCCGTGCTAATTAAGTGATCATATGTATAGTCATCCGCAACCCCTGGGATGTATGCTGCAATCTCCTCTTCAGTATATACGTTCGATGATGTCACTGGCGTCACTTGGACATTCGGATAATTTTTCCCTTCGTAGGTTGCAGTTTCCACAGCATCAAAGACATATCTTGCCCCGTCATCCCCTGTGATGACGAAACTCGTCAGGCCTGACGTGCCAAAATCGCTGTTCGGCTCGATTTTCCATGGCTGCCATTTTGTTGTGGCAAATTTCACGCCGCCATTACCGATCCCGTTCTCGTCATAGAACATGAGGGAGGATGCGCCTCCAGGAAAGCTCGCATAATAATTGTCTTCCCTAAAACCTTCGCTCAAGGCACCTATTGTTGAACCCGCGTCTCTTTCGATCAATGCGCCATCCCGCTTAAATGATGATGTATCGCTGTACTCAACCGGACAGACCCCGACCCCTCCTTGTTCACAGTCCACATCCCGTGATGGGATGCATTCTCCATCAATCTCTACGACACGCAGATTCGCATATCCTGGGCTTGAACAAGTAAAGTCATTTTCTCCTGTATAATCATAACAGGATACTACTTTTGTCTGTCCTCCGTAATCCCCAATGCATGCTAATCTCCTGCAATATTTCCCGCCAGAATATGCTTCAGTACAAGTGGACGCTCCAGAAATATAACAACTCGTCGTCCAAGTCTGACCTGAAGAACAAGGACTGCTGCACCAAGCAATTCTCCCCGTGACATCATCAACGCAAGCACCCTCTTCCAGCTTATTCGTCTCGGGGATGAATGCTCCCTGCACGACCTTATCATCTGCAAAACCTTGCACGCCTCTCTGGATAGAACCTGCAGTGATGCTGAAGCCAAGCCCGACAGGACCCGCCTCCTGATGCGTCTTTATCCCTGGGGAATACGAAAGAGTAATCGGGAAATCAAGTCCGCTCCTCCCAGGGACAGTATAGAGAGGGATATTGATCGGAACCGTGCCAGTGTAACTCGGATCGCCAGAGCCCTTCACTTCCTTGAACTTGGTCACCGAAGGATTCCCGATCGTGGTGTCTGACTGGGCATAGAACAATAAGACAAGAAACAATGTAAAAAATACGAGTGCAAATCGTAATCTCTTATTCATCCACCCACCATTCATCTGTTGAAATATTTTTGTCAGCACGCAGGCACTTGCGCTGCGTTGTCAAGGCATGTGAACGTGGCGTCCTCTACGACGTCCTCGTAGATCACGTTGACCCCTTGCGTGATGTAATTCGTCCTCTTCGCAGACGTCGTCGGGCTCGTCAGCTGCCATTCGATCTTCTGGATCCTGTTTCCCGCATGGTCATAGGCGAACTTCATGCACGACGTCCTCGTCCCTGATGCCGGCGCGTACCATGAGGTGAGCCTGTTCGCATAATCCCAGCAGTACTTCGTGCCCTTGTTCACGTACACGCGGAAATACTGCTTGATGAACGGTACTGCTGTCGGCGTATCGGGATATGTATTATCATCATAAAAATCAGCAGGGGCATCAGTGCCGGTGAGTTCAGTTGTGGACGTCAAAACGACCTTCTTCTTGAAGCAGTTCTCACTGTTCAAATCCCAGTACGATCCGACATCGCATGCAGTGTATGCAGAGCTTGTCGTCTCCCACGCATACCGCTCTGACGTTCCCATCAGGGCATTCTGGTCATGATAATAGACGACACGGACAGTCGTCCCGTCTGCGAGATTCTCAAGACCTCCTCCTATCACCGCGATCCCTGCAGGAGTTGACACGTATTTCACAGCTCCGACAGGAAGTTCCTGCCAGGTGTTCTCTGTCTGCATGTTCCCATACGTATCATACGTGTACTCTGTCGCGATGTCGTTCGCGTCATACGGCCCGCTGCCGTATGCATACACGCGCATGAGCCTGTTGTTCTCCACATTGCCGATCGATGACCCGCACGCGCAGGGGAAGACGCCGCAGCTGTCTGTCCCGCCTGACTGCAGATAGCAGTATGTCAGCTCGTAATTCGACTTGATGTTTCCCACCTTATCATAAGCGAACTGCAGCCTGTCAGCATAGCGTCCGACGTTGTTCCACGGGTCTGACTGGCCGGTATTCACCGGAAGCGCTTCAACGAGCCTGTTCAGGTTGTCATAGCTGAAATCAGTCTTCTTGTACACAGACGGAGCCTGCGCGACGATCCCCTCTCGCTCCTCGAGGAAGTCAAGATTTCCCACAGGATCGTACAGGTAGTTCTCCTTGAATTCCTTCAGGTCTGCACCTTGGATGACGTTGTCTATCTTGATCTCCTTCACCCAATTCCTGTCTGTATAATCATACGTCACGACCATGTCATTCGAAGGGCAGGAAGGTCCTGTCGTCCCAGGAGGCACATTCGAAAGCGGACTCCAATTCGGCACTTCATCCTGTGTCTTCAATGCGAAATAATACGGCGTCCCGGAAGAAAGCCCAGTCACGGTGAACGTTTCCGTCGACCCTGGAGCCTGCGGAGTCGGCTCGCCACTCGCTTGAACAGCGCTCCCAAAATTCGCATCAGTGATCGTCGATGTGGAATACCGCACATCATACGCGTTTGCAGTACCAGACGTGCCATCATCGCCAGGGGCAGTCCACGTAAGCGTGACAGAAGCAGAAGCAGTCGTAGCGACAGCAAGATTGGTCACTTGGGCAGGAGGGGTCGTATCTGACGATGCTGCCGTCGCCCTGCTCACCTGGTTGGACAGCGGGCTCCAGTTAGGGACCTCATCAGCAATCTTCATCCTGATGTAATACGTTGTCGAAGGGCTCAGGCCATAGATGCCCATGGACTGCACTGTCCCCGGCGGCGAAGGAGCAGGGACGTACGCCGTCACCCGGGTGGCGCTTGCGAAGTTCGCGTCTGTGATCGGTGACGTGGAATACCTGACATCATACTGCATCGCAGTGCCGACGCTTGTTCCGTTATCCGCAGTCGCAGTCCATTGGATGGCAATCGAAGTCGCATAAGAGGCCGTCGCTGACAATGTGGTGATTGCGGCAGGAAGAGTGGTATCAGGCTCTGGAGCAGGGACATACTTGTGACAGCACATCTTTCTTGCATTCGGAATGTACGTGGCGCTGCACGACGATATCAAGGCGCCTGTCGACGCACTCATCTTGAGGAGGCAGTATTCTGTATACGCGTTGCAATCGCTGTTTGGAGGTGTCTGCCTGCACTGCAGGCCTATATGCGTCGTCGCATCACGGAAGCAGAACGGAGTCACATAATGAGGCAGCTGTTCAGGCCAGTCCTGAATGAAACCCCAGCACGTGGAAGATCCAGAGGCGCACTGCAGACCTATCGGATAGTCTGCACTTTCGGTGCAACCCGACTGGGAGACGCCATTGACAGGACAGCACAGCCGAGGATCACTGCCAGCGACCCATTGCTTATCATGCACTTTGGATGCTGCAGATGCTGTCTGCAATTCGAACATCAGCTTGTCTGAACCAGTGCATGCAGCCGTCGTCACATAACAATTGTTGGTGAGGCCTCCGCGAGGCTCTCCAGGGCCGCCACCGCATCCTTCATCAGTGGCGCATGAGATTTCCATCTGCTCGCTCGCAAGGACGCTTGATGCAGCCAACAGGCAAAACAAAATGACTAATGCTATTTTCACATCCACCCTCTCCACTCCAGCATTCTTGCGAATGCTCTCCTTTCATTGAATAGGATTATGTCGCGCACGTCGACGTGCTCGGGCAAGTCACGTATGGGCAGGTATATGATGTCAGGTCGCTATTGTCCTCATAGATGACATTATTTCCCTGCGTGATGTATTTTGTCATGGAAGCAGGACCTGAAGACGAGGCACTTGCGCCCTTCACGATCTTTGATATCCTGTTCCCTGCATGGTCATATGTGAACACCATGCATGAATTCGTCGGCGCTGTTCCTGAGCATTCCCACGATGAGAGCAACCTATTCGCGTAATCCCACTTGTAATTCGTCCTCATGTCCCGATACGCGCGGAAGTACTGCTTGATGAACGGGATTGGCTGACCATTATATGTCTTATAATATGCATCTGGACCGTAAAAATCCGTCGGATCGGTAAGCGTCCTGCCAGGCATCTCATTGCCTGTCGGAGGAATGTCCTTCAATAGACTCACATATGAAGTATATTTCGGATTCTCATCCCAATAAGGACTCTCCTGGCAATTCGCGCCGCATGTATATTCAGTCGACTGCAAATTCTGCCAAGCCACATTCTCGCTCGCAGTGAATATGCCATTTGCCATATGATAAAACAAGACACGCATGCCTGACACACTTTTAGGCAAATCAGCAAACAATACGCGGACCTCATTTCCCGGGTGATATGAGCTGATCGCGCCGACAGGCACTTCCTGGTATGACTTCTCATAACACAGGTTTCCATACGTATCATAACCGAAAAGCGTATCCAAGCCATACCCAGTTGGGCCTGCTTTCACTTTCAACAGCCTGTTATTGGTGACCGTCGTGATCCCGCTTCCGCACGCGCACACCACAGGAGCGCCGTTCTTCTCGCACGTGTCAGTGCCGCCAACCTGCTCATAGCAATAGGTCAATTCATAATTATTCTTGATATTACCAACAGCGTCATAGCCAAATTGCAAAGTGTCAAGATACCTTCCCAATCTCTGGGTTGTTCCTGGTGCCCCGACAGACGTATCTGGCGTCGCGCTCGTCAGGCGGTTGAGGTTGTCATATCCGAAATTCACCTTCTTGTCCACCTTCACAGTCGTCGGAGGCTCGCCAAGGTAGATGTGCAGCTGCGTCTCCTTCTCCCGCAAGGAATACAGATTCCCCACTGTAGGTGTTCCTGTAGGAGTGTCATACACATACTCTTCCTTGAAATCCCACCAGTCGAACTGGGCAGGATTCGCACGGGCAGTCTTCAGGTTATGATAGGTGATGCTCGTCACCCAATTACGGTCATTATACTCATACGACGTGTAGAGCGATCCGCAATACGGGCCGGATGGACCGCCGCCACCGCAGGCTTCATCTCCATCAGTGCTGCATGACCGCTGTTCCATCTGCTCGCTCGCAAGGACGCCTGTTATTGCCAGTAGACAAACCAAAATGACTAGAGTGTATTTCATCTTCATCACCTCAACAGACCCTCGTATAGGTCTGCGTTAGCACAAGGCCATCATCACGGTAGTTGTACGTCGCCAATTCATTGCCGTTCAACTTCACCTTCTTCAGCTGGTTGAGCACGTTATACTCATACTCTGCATAATCCGTATTCGGATAGTCAAGCTTGAGGAGATTTCCCGCATTGTCATAATTGTACTCGATGCCATCCCCGACAATCGCGCCATCGATATACCTCTTCTCCTTCTTGATCCGGCCACGATTGTCATAATAATAGCAGTTGATGTACGGGCTTGCCTTCTGGTAACTGTCCTCGACCATGGTCAGGCGGCCGGTAAAGTCAGCATAGCCATCAGCAGTGCACGTCCCGCTATAACCGTCATACGTGTACTTCACCTGCGATCCTGCAGGGCACGTGCCAGTGAAGATCCCTGTCCACGCAACAGCATCAGCTGAAGTCGTAAACCCGTATTTGATGCACCGCAGCCTGTTCAAATTGTCATATGCATAACCGATCAGGCGCCTTCCAGATACAGGACATAACACATCCAAACGAGCAGTCGTGCCATCCCAAGTATACCCTGTAGTATATGAATACAAAGCGCAACCATCGCCGCTCACGATCACATTACCAGCGATATCATAGTTTAGATTCCTTCTCGTGCCAAAGTCAGGATTCTGCGTCACACGGACACGACCGAGCGCGTCAGCACGGCTGTTCGTGACCTGGTTCGAAGGATTAGTCACATCGACAGAGAGTCCCATGACATCGTTATACGTCGTCTTCGTGCGGACGAAGTCCATCGCCCCTGTCGCAGGAGCGATCTGGATGTCGTCGATCAAGACATAATCAGTCACGACGCCGCCAGTCTTCAATCCCCACGCGCCGACCCAATTCATATGGGTATTCGCGCCAGAATTAAAGATGCAGTAATCCTGCCGCCATGAGGAAGTGGGCATGACATTGCAATGAAGACTCACACCGTCACTTGGCCTGTCATCTGACACAGAGGCATCATATGAATAAGCACCTCGCGTGATCAAAGTATCAAAATTCAAGCGCACCTTTGGGATCGTGCCAGTTGTCCCGCTCTTGCCCCAGAACGACAACTTATAGTCCGTATTCGGCTTCAGGGAGATCTCGCCATACTGCTTGACAGCATACTCGTCCTTAAACCCTTTCAGGCATTTGCTTCCAGAATAACATCCAGAAGACACGATACACGATGTCACATCGTCATTAGACGGATTCGTATCTGCATCAGTCTTGCACAAGCTCCAGAACTCAATCCCGAGCTCAAAGCCAGGATTCACCACCAGATTATTCGCGACAGACTCGACAGACCTTCCGAAACGGTCAACGACAGACGATGCGCCAGCGCCTGAAGGGTCAACAACCCTTGACGCGCCAAACGAATTATACCCGAAAGTCGCAGTATTCCAGCGCTTGTTCGTCACAATATCATTAGATGAATACGCGCCATTCGGATATGCATTCAACGGATACGTCTTCACAGCACGCATGAGCGGGCTTGCCTCATAGAGCATCGTCGATTTCATCGTCGTCTGCCCTATGATGTACGGCTCGGACTGCTTGAAGGGGAGCATGACCGCATTATACTCTGTCACCTTCGCCACGTCCTTCTGCTCCGTATTCTTCACAGTCTCGACATACGGCTTTCCAAGGCCGTCCGCATATCCTGACGAGACAGAATTCATCGTCGGCTGGCCGATGTTGTTTATCCTTGTCGTCGTCGTCACCTTGTTCAGGTTGGTCGAAGGATATGCGAGATTAGCGACGTTGTACGCAAGCCGCCCCAAGGGCTGGTCCAATGCATATGAATAGTCATAGCACACAGAATATCCGGCATATGTGCACAATTGATTCGTATCAGGCGTGTCCCCTTGCTGGAACGCTTTCTTCAATCGCCAGAGCGCATCATAAAGATACGTCGTTGTCCTCAAATTCGCATCAGTCATCGTCAGGACATTGCCCATCGCGCCATACGATACGGTAGATGTCTGCGGATTTGCTGCAGCAGCATCCACTTTCACGCACGTCGGTAACGCACTCTTCAAGATGGTGCTCGTATCATCGCATTCGTTATTATCACCATAGAAAGTCTTCGTCTTGACAAGCTTCGCATCCTGCACAGTGAGAGCATGGCCAAAGTTGTCGAACATCGGCCTGCCGCCATAAGCGACGACTTCAGATGCGGCAATCAATTCCGTCGATGGATTGATGGCGCCGTTCATATCCTTGTCTTCCCATGCATACTGCTTGTATGGATAGATCCTCTGATCAGCGGTGGTAACATATTCAGTCTTTGCATACGCTTTCAGGCCGGTCTTTGACGCGAAATTCGTGTTCGCATCGCCTGCCATGGTTTCGTAAGGTTGTGAATACATGTGCTTCGTTGCCATCGCAGGATACGCCTCAAACGCATACGTCACATACTGCCGCTTCTTCTCGCACGTGGTCGGATCATTCGGATTGGTACATGAAGTTCCGACAGTGTTGCCGCTTCCATACGATATCGTCTCACGAGGGAGGCCATACGTGTCAAAGTATGAAGTCTCTGACTTCGACCACATGCCGTCTTGCATGGAGGTTGAACCGGTTTGTTTGATGAAGATGGATTTTTCCATATATGTTGTATACTTATTCTGTCGAGAATCAAAAGGTCTTAAGAGTCCTTCTTGA
>JAGVFV010000163.1 GCA_020057445.1 archaeon
CGTGGCATCGATAAAGATCGGCCTTGTCCAGTCTGCTGTAAGCGAGGATATGGATTCCAATCTCACCAAGACAGCAAGGATGATCAAGGCCGCGGCGAAGAAAGGCGTAAAGATCATCTGCCTGCAGGAGCTCTTCGCCACAAGGTATTTTGCAGAGACTGAAGAGAAAAGATTTTTCTCGCTGGCTGAAAAGATTCCAGGAAAGACGTCCTTGTTTCTTTCCAAGATGGCAAGAGAGCACGAAATCGTCCTCGTCGGAGGCTCATTGTTCGAAGAAGACAATGGAAAATACTATAACACCTCACTGATTTTTGACGCGTCAGGGAAGATCATCGCAAAGTATAGGAAGGTCCACATCCCTCATGATCCTCACTTTCTTGAGCAGTTCTACTTCTTGCCAGGAGACCTCGGTTTTGTCCAGGCAAAGATCAAGAGAGGAGCGGGGGACGTCACCATTGCCCCTCTGATATGCTATGACCAATGGTTTCCTGAAGCTGCACGGGTGAATGCATTGAAGGGAGCGCAGATAATTTTTTATCCGACGGCGATCGGCTGGTTCAAGGAATTAAGAGAAGAGGAGCCTTGGTCTGCGAAGAGATGGGAAGATGCCATGCGAAGCCATGCTTCGCTTAACGGAATCTTTGTCGCTGCAGCAAACCGCGTAGGACGGGAGAACGGCATGACTTTTTGGGGAGGCTCGTTTGTCGCGGATCCTTTCGGGGAAGTCGTCGCAAGGGCTTCTAGCAGGAAGGATGAGGTTCTCGTCGCAGAGATTAATATCGATAGGATAAAGGAATCGCAGGAGGGTTGGGGATTCTTCAGGAACAGGAGACCAAAGGAGTATTCTGATATGGGAAGATGAATCATTCCTTCCTGAAACTAAAGACTGTCGCAGGGACAAATGATAGGTAGTCCTTCACTTTTACCCGTATGGAATCATAATGGCTTCCTGCTGAGAAGACCATGTATTCTTCGGAAAGCAGGCTCTCTTCGACGTACATGGGAATGTTCCAGAGGTTACCGAACGGCGGGACGCTTCCGATCGTAAGGTCTGTCCGTGCAAGGACGTCTTCAGGTGACGCGAGGCAGAGCTTCTTTGCGCCGATCTCTTTCTTCAAGATGTTGAAGCTCATCTTCACCGGTCCGGGAACTACAGCCATGATGATCTTTCCGTCTGCCTGGCAGATGAGAGCCTTTGCAGCCTCCTCAAACCTGCTTCCTCTGATTTTTGCCGCCTCTTCGCTTCGGTGGACAAAGTCGTGTGTCATGTGTTCGAAAGGGATGTTCTTCTCATTGAGGAGTGCGATGATCTTCTGGAGTATCTGCATGAACCAGTGCAAAGAAGCTATCTTTTTTCAATCTTTGGTTTAATGTGGGACGAGAAATTCTCCGAGCAAGAAGAGGAATACGAGAAAGCCGATTGCGGTCGTGATGAAGACGATGATTGCGCGCTCTTTCTTGATGATGCTGATGAAACCAATGACGAATGTTGTGATTGCGCAGAGTCCGGAAAGGATCATGGTGCTGGAAAGCAGGGGATTGTCAAAGAGTGTCTGGTCTGCCAGAGGACCTTGGAAAATGACAATGGTCTGTCCGATGACGAGGAGGAAGATGAAGAAGAGGAAGAGGTATGATGAGAGGATTCCAAGGTGTGTTTGCGGGAAGACGCTTTTCTTGAGTGATTGCGCTCGCATGGATGTCTTGCATTGGCAAATGTTGATAAATCTTGCGCAGAAATGGTCGCATTGAAAAGTTAGGGTAGCAGCATCGGGCGAATCTCCTTCTGAACTGTGATCAAGCGCGTCGCGGGGGGATGGCCCCTCGGGGACGCAGCGCCAACTGAGAATGAGCCAGGAGATGAGCAGCTGCTACCCGATGAGCGAAGCGAACCTTTCAATGCGACCACAGAAATAGTAAACGACATGAGTCTTTTTATACTATTTTGCGTCGTTTACTATATAGTGAAGGACACAAGTTATAACTTTTTTCTGTCCTTCACTAAAAAGGCAGCGATCATAGCTTTTTCTCGTATATCTTGTGTCGTTTGTAGACTTTGCCTCCGAGCCCTTCTATGACACTGTTGACGCGGACGTTGTCTTCGAGCGTCCATGACATGTCGATAGTGAAGTCGGGTCCGATGTTCTTCTGTAGCTCTTGAAGGAGGCTCGCAACATATGCGCCTCCTCGATATTCTCTTTTGACTCCCATGACCATGAGCCTTGCTTCGCGTATGGTTCCGCTGTAGATTCTGCGTAGTGCGCCATTGAGCAGGTTTGCAGGGAATCCTCCGTATTTGATGAATTGTATTTTTTCTTTGAGCCCGTCTTTCCCATCCATGTGTTTGAGTGCGATGTTGTAGTTAGGGACGCAGAGGAGGACCGCTATCGGCTCCGGTTCCACGCCATCGAGCTCTTTTTCGACCAGGAGGATGTACTTCGGATCGATAAGGTCTGCCATCCTTTTTGCCATGCTGTCTATCTCTTTTTCCGTCATCGGGACGAATCCCCAATTTTGCGTCCACGCGTCGTTGTAGATCTCCTTGAACTTTGCAAGCTCGGCCTCGAGGTCGTTGAGGCGTATTGATCGTGTGATGAATCCTTTCTTTTGCGGGAATTGTGCGAGTCGTCGGACTTTTGGGTTGGCGGCAATGACGTCCGGCGTGAGGACGTAGGAGAGGAGAGTTTTCACAGGATGGAATCCGTTGAGGTCGAGGTGTTTCATATAATATGCCGGAGTATATGGCATCATGATCTGAGGCGGAGAATCGAATCCGTCCACGAGGAGTCCGCATTCGTCGTTCATGGACGGGTTCATCGGTCCTCTGATGACGTCCATCTGTTCATTCCGAAGCAGGTCTTCCGCAGCGAGGAACAATGCCAGTGAGACTGAGAGGTCATCCTGGGATTCGTAGTATCCGAAGAATCCTGTCTGCTCAGCATGTACCTGGTTATGGCTATCGTCCACTATCGCCGCGATCCTTCCGACAGCATTTCCTTCTCGCTTGGCGAGGAACAGGCTTGCATGGGCATGTTCGAAAAAAGGGTTTTCCATGCTGAGGACGAATTGCATCTCTTTGAGGTTTGGCGGCACCCAGTTCTTTTTGGAGACTGGATCTTTGTCATAGATGTGCCAGGGGAGTCTGAGAAATTCCATTTTTGCCATCTCATCTATGCGCTCAAGATTTCCTTGTATGTCGCCGATGCGGGAAATTTGTATCTCTTGTGAAGTGGTCATGTTCGATGAGAGCGTAACCTTTGACAATATAAAAATCTTATTGATGGTAAGAAAGGAGAAGGATTATTTCTTCACGCTCAGGTGCAGTTCCTTCAATTGTCTCTCGGTGATGTGCGAGGGGCTCTCGTCCATCGGGCATTCTGCGTTCTTGTTCTTAGGGAATGCGATGACTTCGCGGATGTCTGATGTGCCGCTCATGAGCGCTACTAATCTGTCGATGCCAAGACCCATGCCGCCGTGGACCGGCGCTCCGTATTTGTACGCGTCGAGGAGGAATCCGAATTTCTCCTGTGCCTCTTCCTTGTTGATGCCGATGAAGTGCATGATGCGTGCCTGGAGTTCAGGGTCAGTGACGCGGATGCTTCCGCTTCCAAGCTCAAGCCCGTTGAGCGTGATGTCCCAGAGGTCACCGATGACCTCTCCTGGCCGTTTCTCGAAGTCCTTGATGAATTCTTTCTTAGGCATGGAGAACATGTGGTGTTCTGGTTCCCACCTGTTTTCGTCTTCGTTGTACGAGAAGAGAGGAAAGTCGTTTATCCATACGAATTGGAAGGTGTCTTTTGGGATGATGCCTAAGGAGTCTGCGCATTTGAGACGGAGTTTTCCAAGCACCTCGTTCGTCTTCTTGTTCTTGTCTGCGATGAAGAGGAGGCAGGTGCCTTCTTTTGCCTTTGTTTTCTTGACGATCGCGTGTTGGACTTCTTTGGTGAAGTATTTGGTGATGCTGGATTCGAGGCCGTCTCCGGTGACCCGTGCCCAGCTCATCCCTTTTGCGCCAAGAGTCTGCGCATAGGCGATGTAGTCGTCGAATTCATTCCTCGAAAAGACTTTTGGAGGGTTGATGCATTTGACCCGCTCTGCCGCCTTGAAGATGGAGAAATCCGATGTGTGGGCTTCAGCTGTGATGTCGATGAGTTCGAGCCCGAATCTTATGTCTGGCTTGTCTGAACCGAACCGTTCCATCGCATCATGATAGGAGAGGATTGGAAATGACGGGAACGTGATGTTCTTCGCTGTCTTGAAGATGTGCTTGAAGAGCCCTTCGACAAATTCCCTGATGTCTTCCTGGGTGACGAAGCTCATCTCAAGGTCGAATTGCGTGTGTTCTGGCTGGCGGTCCTGTCGAAGGTCTTCGTCGCGAAGGCACCTTGCGACCTGGTAGTACCTGTCGCATCCTGCGATCATGAGTATCTGTTTGTAGAGTTGTGGTGATTGCGGGAGTGCATAGAATTTTCCTTTGTTCACACGGGAAGGCACGACATAGTCTCGTGCACCTTCGGGTGTTGACTTGACAAGGAGCGGTGTCTCTATCTCGAGAAATCCGTGCTTGTTGAAAAAGTCGCGGGCAGAGGTGACGACGTTGTGGCGAAGGAGAAGATGCTGCTGCATGATCGGTCGCCGAAGGTCGATGTACCTGTATTTGAGGCGGAGCTCTTCTGCAGCGATGATGTCGTCTTCTATTTCAAAAGGAGGTGTCTGCGCCTTGTTGATGATGACAAGCTCGTCGGTGATGACTTCGATCTCTCCTGTGGCAAGCTTCGGGTTGACCATGCCTGGCTTTCGGTCCCTGACAGCACCTTTTGCCTGGAGCACAAATTCCCGTCCGAGGCGTTCTGCTGCCGCATGGACTTCTTTGTTGTGGGATGGGTCAAAGACGACCTGGGTGAGACCGTAGCGATCACGCAGGTCTATGAAGATGATGCCTCCGTGGTCTCTCCTGGACTGTATCCAGCCGCAGAGGGAAACCTTCTTTCCCACGTCTTTCTTTGAAAGTTCACAGCACGTGTGCGTCCTCATGAGAGGATGGGACAAAATTGGTTATATAAAGTTTAGCATTCCGCAGGTATTCAGATGGTCAGACATGAAAGAGAACGCTTTTCGATCAGAATGCTGAGGGGGAAAAATTTGGAGTTCCAAACTTTTGCAGTTTGGGGTGTACGTTCATATGACTAAGGCAGAAGGAATGATAAGATGCGTTCTTATTTTGCAGGAGGAAGTTGACTCGGCGGATTTTGAGGCGTATCCTCTTTCGGCTGTTCTGGCTTTTTTGCAGCGTCCGCCTTTTCTTCTTTTTTCGAAGCTTCCTGTTCTTTCCTGATCGCCTCTTTTGCTGTCGCGAATTCCTTGTCGATGACTGCGTCGATCCAGCCGACGGAATGCAGGCTGTTTCTGATGTCTTCCGGTGTCTTTCCGCTTCTGAGTTTCGTGTAGATGTAGAGAGTGACTGCGTCCATGTCCTGTGAGGGGACTTGGTTGTTGGTGAGTGTCGGCCTGATGTGCTGGACAAAGACGAGTCCGATGACAAGGATGCAGATGATGCCGATGATGATCCAGTTGAGGAATCCGAAGAATGTCTCGACGTCGGCGACAGTCTCGAATGATTCTGGCGGCAGGTCTTTTGGCTGTTCGGTGAAGATGTTGTTGATGATTTCTGGAAGGGAAAACGTGGGCTGCTGCTGCTCTTCGACTTGTTCTTCTTGGCATTGGTCATCGCTCGAGCAGTCAGGGTCATCGCAGTCTATCAGGGTGTCGCAGTCATTGTCGACTCCTCCAAAGCAATAGGTCTCGATGCCTTCGCATAGCGCATCTCTTTCGTCGATGCAGCCGTTGGCAAATCCTCCTTCGTTGTCTTTTCCGTCTTCACAGGCTTTTTGGGCTGTGATGTTGCGAAGGATGTCTATCTTGCTGAAGGTCGGGCTTCCGCCGCCTCCGCCTCCACCCCCTCCGCCACCTCCTCCGCCACCGCCATCATCAGGGCATTCGATATTTGTCGCGTGGTCTCCGCTACACCCGACGCTGCCTGCGCATGCGCAGGTGCAGCTTCGTTCTCCGCATTCCCCTCCAGTCCAGGGCGTGCACACCCATGGTTCTGTGCAGGAGGGAGGTGTCTCTGATTCGCAGCCATTGCTTGGGATTCCGTCGATGTCATACCAGCCATCTTCACAGGCGCAATCAGCAGGATAGGTCGGCGTGCAGGCAGTGCAGTTGTCGTCTCCTGCCTGTGCTTGACAGGTGTTATCGCAGGTGCCAATGACATGCAGTCCAGGGAGAGTTTCTTCACATGTCGTCGGGGAGCAGAGAAGTTCTGTCCCTGCATCGCAAGATCCGTACGTGCAGCCGCAGGTGAAGAGGTCGCAGGTTCCTGCGGTGTCTGGTCGTTCAAGGATGTGTGTCTCGTTGACGCATGCTGTCTCGCAGTCGAAAAGTGCGCATTCATCTGTGATGTCGCATGTAGCGCCGCAGGTGCTTGACACGTCACAAGAGTATGAGCAGCTTCCTGCGGGGACGCAAGCATCTCCTCCAAGTCCGTTTCCTTGCGCGCCTTGGCATCCAGGGCACCAGGTGCAAGTCCCTACGCATGCTATTTCTGAGAGACCGGTGCATACAGACGGCTCGACGGTGATTGTAGTGGTTTGGTTTTCTCCTGTCTGGTATGATTGTTGGTGATTGACATTGCAGTTGACGGTCTTTGCTGGCGAGGAGGAACCGACATTGCAAGGGATGGAGGCGATGTTTCCATTCCATACGGCCGTTCCTGTGCAGCTCGTCCCTTCGATTGCCGCAAAGACGCTTGATGCCTGTGCATTTGCCGTGCAAAAGACAGTGATGATTGTGTTTTCTTCAGGGGTCGCATCGCTGACGCTGATTGCCTGAATCTCGAGAGGACATGAGGAATCTCCATGGGAGCTCCCGATGGCGCAATTGTCGCCATCATAGTCGCAGGTGTTGTCGCAGTCGTTATCGAAGACGTCCCTGCATCGTGATTCAGGCGCGATAGCGTCCCATGTCCATGCACCATCGTTATGGCACCTGCTGGAAATCCCGTTGCATGCGTGTTGGGATGGCAGGCATTGGTTTTGCGGCATGCAGGTCTCTGTGAAGGGAGCGCAGACGCCTGTACCAGGGTTGCAGGAGACGCAAGAGCTCGATCCCGGCGTGCAAGTTTTTTGGCATGTGTTTTGTTGGACTGAATCAAGCAGGGGAAAGTCACTATAGGTTACGTCGCCACAGGAATCTGCTGTGCACGATGTGGTCCCGCAGGAGGTCTGGTCACCCCATTCAAGGCAAGGGTCTCCATCCCAATTACCGCAGGTCAGCAAGGAGATTTCATCAGGAGCGCATGTCGTCGAGCCGGCGGCGCATTCGTCAGAGCAGGTGGTGACAGTGATGATTCCCATCGTCAGGTTGGTGGTGTTTGCAGGGGCAGGATCTCCTTCGAATTGCACTGTTCCCGAGAAGGCATATGTGCCTGGAATCGCAGGTGCTCTCAGCAGATAAGTATGTGTCAGGTTTTCAGGAATGATCGATGCGTCCGAATCCTCAATATTGACATAGACCCAGCGAATGAGGTGTTCGTCTTCTCTGTTGTCGCCGTCGCCGATGTCGACGATGGCAAATTCAGGAGGCACTCCTTCTTCAAGCAGGAAGAATGTCTCAGGAGTTGGTGAAAGGGAGAGTGTGAGCGTGACTGCAAGCTCAGTTCCTGCAGGGAGGGTAGTGACATTGAAGCTTCTGGTCGCGATTGCGGGCGGTGGTCCGAGAAACTTTCCAGTATGCGATGGTTTGGTGATGAAGAGGAGGACGAAGAGGGAGAGGACTGTCATTCCTGTGAGAAGGATGACAAAACAGGTCCTACGGTTGCAGACACCCATGCCATAATTCAAACGCAGGGAGTTTATATATCTTATGGCTTCATCGCGCTTCAAGTGTGGTTGGTTGCCGTTAGGGATGAAGCGAGTCCTTGCGGCAATTAATGACAGGATCTTTCGCATCCGCTCATCTTCTTGATATTCGGGTTGATGATGCGAAATCCCGCGCCATTTGTCGTGTCGATGAAGTCGATGGTCGCTCCTTTGAGCGGGGCGAGGCTTTTCTTGTCGATGTAGAACTTGATCGTCTGAATGGGTATGACCGTGTCGTCTTTTTTTTTCGTCTTTTCTATGTCGAACCTGTAGAAGAATCCTTCAGAACCGCCAGGTACCACGTCGATGCGAAGGCCTTGGCCGTCTTTGAGGAATTGGCAAAGCTTGCCGATAGCAGGTTCCGTGACATGGAGTGTCGCATTTCCGAATGTGCGTGGTATGCTGTCATTGAGCTTTTTGATGAGGGCTTCGACCTCTTTTTTGGACTTTCCGTGGCTTGCAAGGCCTTGTCCGATCGTCTCTGCATATGCTGCTCCGCAGCCGACGCAGTGGATGCCTTCTGAGAGGAGGACAGGGATGAGAGAGGGGTATCTCATGATGACTTCGCCGATGAGCATGCCTTTTGTTATGCGCTGCTTCTTTGTGGCGGTTTTCGGCTTGACAGCCTTGTTCGACGCTGTTTTCTTTGCCCTGTTTTTCTTGACCATCATTTTATTCTTTGCCATCTTCTTCGTTGGTCCCGTCGGATTTATAAATATGCCGGCTCATTCACTATTGTTAAGAATGTGGTGGATGTCGTCGGCGCGAAAAGCGTCTCCTGCGAAAAGGCATGTTTTCCCGTCTTGAAGGATGATGGCGTGAGGGATGTGGTCACTGATCTTGAGGGCCTGTCTGACGAAGTGTGAGACCTCTGGATGAGTTCTTGCATTGAGATGGTAATAGTCTGCCCCAGGATGTTCTGTCATGAGCCTGCGTATCGCAGAGAGCGCATTCTTTGAATCCTCGTGGGCAGGGTCGTTGTGGAAGATGACAAGAGGAGATGGTTGTTCTGTCCAGAGGATCGCTTTTGCCTGGCTGATGTCTTGCAGAGGGATGAGCATGGGCTAGCACAGGAAGTCCGTCTTTATAAATATAGTGGGGGACACAATTTTTTTAACCAGTACATATGTCCCCCACTAGATAGTCAATGACAAGTATTGTCCAATTATTAATGTCATTGACTATATATATCCTGCCGTACCGCAATGTTTAAATACTAGTAAGTGTATTCTATACACTAAGAAGAGGCGATGACCATGAAAACAACTGAAGAGCAAAACCCGTTCAGGATCGCGCAGATGCAGTTTGACAAGGCTGCAGAAAGATTGAGGCTCGAACCATGGCTTTGCGCTTTCCTGAAGACCCCGAATCGCAACCTCTCTGTGGACTTTCCGGTGAAGATGGATGATGGTTCCGTCCGCATGTTCACAGGCTATCGTGTGCAGCATAATAATGACCGCGGACCCTACAAGGGAGGAATCAGGTTTGCCCCGCAGGTGAATCTTGATGAAGTGAAGGCGCTCGCGTCGTGGATGACCTGGAAGACTGCAGTGGCAGACATCCCTTTCGGGGGGGCGAAAGGAGGTGTTGTCTGCGATCCAACGCAACTGTCGAAGGCAGAGCTTGAGCGCATCACGCGCAGGTTCACCTACGAGATCTCTCCGATCATCGGCCCCGATGTGGATATACCTGCGCCTGACGTGAACACGAACAGCCAGGTCATGGCATGGATGGTGGACACGTATAGCATGGGAAAGCGCCAGCCTGAGTTTGGCGTTGTCACAGGAAAGCCGATCTTCCTTGGCGGAAGTCTTGGCCGTGAGGAGGCGACTGGCAGAGGAGTCATGATCACGGCATTAGAGGCTATGAAGGATATGAAGATTGATCCGAAGAAGACAACTGCAGTCGTGCAGGGCTCTGGAAATGTCGGATTCCACGCAGCAAGGCTGCTTGCCGAAAAAGGAGTCAGGATCATCGGCATGAGCGACATCTCAACAGGCATTGTCAATGAGAAAGGTCTCGATCTTTCGGACATTGCCGCATACTTGAAAGAGCACAAGATCTTGAAGGATTATGCAAAGGCAAGGCACATCCAAAAGGAATTGATCCTTGAATTGCCTTGCGACATCCTTGTCCCTGCCGCGCTTGAGAACCAGATTACAGTGGAGAACGCTGAGAGGATCAAGGCAAGGCTCATTGTCGAAGGGGCGAACGGCCCGACGACTCCTGCTGCGGATGACATCCTTTCAAAGAAGGGAGTCCTCGTCGTGCCAGACATCCTTGCGAATGCAGGAGGAGTCATTGTCAGCTATTATGAATGGGTCCAGAACGAGCAGCGCGAGCAGTGGCAGTATAATGTTGTTGTCGAGAAGCTGACTGCAAAGCTGACAAAGTCATATCACGAAGTGATAGATCTCATGAGAAAAGAGAAAGTCGACATGAGGACAGCAGCATACATGATCGCGATAGGACGGGTCGCGGAGGCCATGCAGACAAGGGGGATATTCCCGTAATTGTGGAAAAGCTAAACCCTAAGAAGGGGGGAGACTCTCACGGCAGCCCCCTCTTCCACATCTCCTCAAAGTATCGTTTTTGATTCTCTGCCATTTCTTCATTTTCTATCATGACTGCAAATGGTTCTTTTGTCCAGGATTGCAAGACCACTTTATTTCCATAAATGATTGTCGCAGTAGGTGACTCTAACTGAATCGGCATGAACCTATATTCGGCATATTCTAATGATTCTTCCCTTGATCTAATTTTTTCTCGTGCTTCAAGTGTGTTGTTGTACAATATTTTCATCATCATTTTTCGTTTCATCCTTTCCTTATGCCAGTCCACCATAAATGCGGGAATGACCTCAAATGATGATCTTGAACTTCCGTAAGCTAAAAACTCTTTTGCTCCAGAACGCAGAATGGCATTCATTACTGTTTTCATTCCTTCCTTTCCTTCATAGACTTCCACTTTAGGCCTTTTCTCTCCCTTCATCTTCTGCAATCTCTTTAATTCAGGCAACGCTTCATCAACCGCGTTTTCTTTCTCACGTATTATTCGTAGCAACTCTTCAGGATCTGCTGCCCTAAATATCTTATTATGTGTCTTGATCGAGTAAGAGATCAGGCCTAGATCTATTAATCTTTCAAGAATATCATAGATCAATGTTCTTGGCAAATCGCTCTTTATCGCGATATCGCTTGCCTTGGAATCGCCAAGCCCTAAACAAGCCAAATATACTTTTGCTTCTTTCTCTGCAAGGCCGAATTTTACCAATTTATCAATCATGTCGTAAATAATTGACAGCAAATATTTAAATATTTCGGTCAACACTATCACACAGTGGTCAAAAAGCCAGCAAAATTATCATAAGTCGAAAAATGGAGTTTAAAATGAGATCAATGCTAGAGTTTCATAAGAGTGAACTTAAAAGTGAAGAAAATGATCTGTGGACAGAGGCTCGCAAATATAATCCCGATGTCCATCAGTATAAGGGTCGTCAACTCTCTCCATCTCCGGATGATACGGGAGCGGTCTTTAAAGACTGCTTGAACCTCCTGCATAACAGAGGCGGGTTTAGGTTAGCATATCAAGAGAGAGGGCAAGGTGAAGGTGATGATTTTACAAAAAATGTTGCCCATTATGCTCTTCCAGGACCGGTTTATGTCGAGATCTACACTGATGATCCATTTCATTTTGCAAGGCAGATCGGGATTCTTGCAGTAGGAAAAAAGGATGAAGTGAAAGGGGTTCAAGATGGTATTGAAAGGATAATTCTATCACATCATTTTTCAAAAACCGATTTCCATGGTTGCTCACTCGGAGATGACATTTTTGGTTGGTTATCTAAAGCATATAAGTAAGCAGGAATTGGAACTGCGCTAAGAAGACATGCATATTATCGACATTCACAACAAATTGGCCATTACCCCCGGGTGGCAGGTCGGGGGTGGCGGGTGGGAATAACTGCGGTCAGTGATCAGAACGCGGACATCTGTTGCCGAATTCAGTCAGCTTCAGTGAGCAGTATTTGTCAGCAGCATCTTTATTAACACCTCTTTATTCTTCCAAGCATGCTCTCCCCAGAATCAAAGAGGGAATTGGTCAGGCAGCAGTATCGCATCATCGGCAGCCATAGCGCTGTGAAGGTGTGCGGCTGGACCAAAAAGATGATAAGGGGAGAGGGTGCTTGCTATAAGCACGCCTTTTATGGTATCAGGAGCAATCAGTGTCTGCAGATGACGACCTCGATTTCCTGTGCAAACAGGTGCACGTTCTGCTGGCGGGGGTATAAGGCTCCTGTTGCAAAGGAGTGGGAGTGGGATGTGGATGATCCTCTCATGATTCTTGATGGCAGTATCAAGTCCCATCTTGCCTTGCTTATCGGTCTGAAAGGATATGATAAGGCTGACAAGAAGCTGTTTGAAGAGTCCAGGCATGTGAAGCATGTCGCCCTTTCCTTGACAGGGGAGCCTATTGTATACCCGCGTATCAATGAACTGCTGGCATTGTTCAACAAGAGAGGGATTTCGACGTTCATGGTCACGAATGCCCAGTATCCTGATGCTATCAGGGATCTTGCGCCAGTCACCCAGCTGTATATCAGCCTGGATGCACCGAATCGTAAGCTATTGAAGGAGGTGGACGTCCCGTTGTTTAGGGATTATTGGGACCGCCTCATGCAGAGCCTGGATGCCATGGCAGGGAAGAAGCAGAGGACGTGTATCCGCCTCACCTGTGTCAAGGACATGAATATGATTGATCCGGAAGAATATGCAAAACTCATCAGCCGTGCCAGCCCTGACTTTGTAGAGTGCAAGAGCTACATGTTTGTCGGGGCGAGCAGGCAGCGCTTGTCTTTGAAGAACATGCCTTATCATGAGGAAGTCGTGGCATTCGCAAAGCAAGTGGTTTCATTCCTTCCGGAGTATGAGATTGCTGCAGAGCATACTGCCTCACGGGCAGTGATGCTTGCGAAGAAGGAGTTCAAGATCAAAGGCGAATGGCATGCGTGGATTGATTTTGACAAGTGGCAGAAGCTCTCTGTTGCTGGGAAGGAGTTTTCGACAAAGGATTATCTTGCGAAGACACCGCGGCAGTTTATTTGTTAAGAATACCCCGTCGCTTGCGATACTCTTTTCAAGGGTATTCTTAACATTAAAAATACCCCGCCTCTTGAGGCGGTTGGGATTTTTATTTTCCAAGGAGATTGAATATCCCCTGCGGATCGTAGAGCGTGTCTATCTTTCCTTTGAAGTTCTGGAAGTGCTGGTCTTGCCTCGTCAGTCCGTCTTCCATTTCAAAGAGGTTGTGGCTCCAGACGATGACCTTTCTGTCTTTTCCATTCCAGGTTATCATTTGGTTGCTGATTGTGGCCCTGACTTCGCCAAGGTTTTCGGTGATGACGAGAAGTTCGATGTCTTTTGTCTTGCCGTGGAAGAGGCCGATTGCCTGGCAAGTACGGATGAGAGGTTCATTCATATAGAAGAATTTTTTGATGAATGGCCGTTCTTCCTGATTCAGCATCAAGAGCCGGATGTGCATCAGGTCGAACATCTCGATCTCTTTCAGTGATAATGTCTGGTTGAACACTCCTGCCTTTGAAAGGATGTTCAAGGTTGCTGTCTCTTTTTTCAGGCTGTAGAATGTCGGGGGTTTTCCTGGCTTTTTTGTCTTTCCTGTCCTTCGTTCAAGATAGCCTTGGGCTTCGAGTATCTGGAGTTGGTGGAGGACATTGGGTATGCTTGTCTTGGTCTTCTTGGCAAGTTCCTGGGCTGAGCAATCCTTTGCCGCTATCTCTTTTAGGAACGATTTTCGTGTGCTGGTCAGAACAATCTCGTCCATTCATTTGATTTGTTGGAACTAATATAAAAATTTTTCTAATCCAGCATTACATTATTAGCTTAATTAACATATTAACTTATTGACTATATTTACTTTCACTCTTATTATTTTTAAATGATCGATTACTTTTTTTTAGTGAAAACCAAAAAACATTTAAACTACCCTTTTCAAAATAAGTAATAGGGCATTAATATGGGTGGATTGACTACGTTTCAAGTTAGCCAAAAGAAGGTGGGGAGACAGTGAAGGTCCTGATGTTCGGCTGGGAGTTTCCTCCGGTCATGTCAGGGGGTCTTGGCACTGCCTGCTTTGGCCTTACAAAAGGCCTTTCTAAGAATAATGTGAATGTCACGTTTGTCATGCCTACTGGCCCTGCAAGCATCCATCATGATCATTGCAATGTCATTGTCGCTGATAAGATGTCTTTGGAGAATGTGCAGTTCCGCAAGGTTCCTTCTCTTTTAGTGCCCTACCTAAATTCTGGAGGCTATGATCTTCGGTTCAGAAAGCTCCTCTCGAAAGGGGGGAGTGATGGTCATAGCCGCCTTTATGGTCATAACCTCTTGCAGGAGGTGTACCGGTTTGGCGAGCTTGCTGCCCTCATTGCCGAGCTCGAAGACCATGATGTGATACACGCACATGACTGGATGACGTATCCTGCAGGCATCAAGGCAAAAAAGACAAGGAAGAAACCTTTGGTTGTCCATGTACATGCGACAGAGTTTGACAGGACTGGATTTAATGGGGTCAACCAGGCAGTATATGATATTGAGCGTGAAGGCATGCATGCTGCTGATCGGGTCATCACTGTTTCCAATTATACCAAGGACATTGTGACAAAGCATTATGGCATCCCGCCAGACAAGGTGGATGTGGTGCATAATGCTGTCGAATTCACCGACTTTCCTGAGATTGTGAAGAAGACTGCGGGGATGAAGACAGTCCTCTTTTTGGGACGTATCACCTTGCAGAAAGGCCCTGACTATTTCATCGAAGCCGCAAGGCGCGTGCTTGACAAGGATTCTAACGTGAGGTTCATCATTGCAGGCTCAGGAGATATGGAGCATAGGATGA
>JAGVFV010000062.1 GCA_020057445.1 archaeon
CTGATGAGCTTCACTGCAATCCTGTCTCTGAACGCGAAGCAGAAATACTTAAAAGAATGAAAGAGCTCCAATCGGAAAATTTTCATGTATAAAGATCGTTCTTGACTAGTTCATTCAGCTCAATATTCAGATAGGCATCTTTCTCTAATTTTTGATTCGAAAGCAGAGGAATGGCAGTATCTTCACAATGGTATGTCCCGTGCTCTCCGAGCGGATAGCTCCCCTTTGGAAGTGGTTGTGCGGCCTCGATGAGAGGGTGATATTCCTTGTCTATCCATGATCGTTTGCAGAAAGTCGCGTCGTTGTTTGCAATGACCACTAATTCACCGAGATTTTCATGAATTGATCTCGAAACTCTTTCATCACTTTCCGATGGCAGTCTGGCGTCTATTGGCTTCCCATATGTGGAAATCAGTTTGATCGTCTCTTCGTCGAGTGTCGCTCCTCTTTGTGAAAACCACAATCTGAGAATTCCTCCATCGTACTCAATCTGTTCAACACTATTATCGAATAATATCTTCCCTTCATAAGATAGTTCATCATTCTCTTCATGATAAATGTGTGCAAGGTGCGGATGCTCTGTCTCCATGACATATTTCACAGTGCGGCGACACCCGTGATCTCCGACGAGATAGCACATAAAGGAGTGATGTTCCTCAAGCATATTTGCAATGTGCTCGTCAAGAGTCTTCAGACGTCCTATCACGTTTGGAGAATGAGGACCAAATTTGTGCCCATAATAATCTATATCAGGCAATGCGAGCGACAAGAAAAGAGGAAAATGTGCATCACGCATTCTTAATGCAGCACTTGCCAAGTCAATAATCGGCATACCAAGATCAAATATCGGATATATATCGTATTTCTTATCTTTCAGTTTGGCAGAAATTGCATCCACCAACAAGTCCTGTTTTCCACGAACAAGCAATTTTCCACTTTGCGATGCAACCTGAAGATCGGCATGCTTTTGGAGACTCATAGTCAGTACCGTTTCCTCCTTCGCACCCAGATTAATGACCTGATAGCCGTTTGCAGACGCAATGTGCCCAATCGGTGTGATTGCACCTTGCTTGAACTTTTCTATGAGTTGATCCAGTCCTTGACCTTTGTTTTCCCGCCCTTTCGGATTCTTTGAGATGAATCCGTGGTTCTTAGGCCATAATCCTGTCGAGATGTTGGTGTGCATGGCTTCGGTGGAGGAAGGAATCGAACCGGTGGAGCAGATCGCATGATAAGGAAGCAACCTGCCTGTCTTTTCCAGGAACGGCAGATAATCCAGGCGCAATTGGTCTATGATGATCAATAAGATGTCTGGCTTTGACTGTCGGCCTTGATCCATGCATACACAGTATCGACAGAGTTCTTAAATCAGCGCAGTAGTAACTACTACTTAATGGTTACAATTTACAAGAACTCGGTCAGAAACTGGCCATCATGGATTTCTCAGTCGTAATCAACCGAGACGAGTTCAAACCATAAATTGAAAATAATCACCCGAACGTATACTTCTTCTTGATCTTCTCTGCGATCTTCCACGTGCACTTCAACCCCTTCGGGAACACGACGAAATCGCCTGCGGCGAACCAGAAATCACCCTCACTGCACGAGACAGTCGCCTTTCCTTGGAGGATGAGGCACTTCTCTTCCTTGTCATACGTGTAGGGAAAAGTCGATGGTTCCTTTTCCCAGACAGGCCATGATGCCACGCTCTTCTTGTCAGACTCAGACGATCTTCGGATCAGTGGTTTCATAAAAAACGTCAGAATGACACGGATTCTTAAACCTTACGGATTCACCACGGCAGCTGCAACGAGCGTTCTGCGATGCACTGCAAGGCTGATTTCACGAACTCGTCCTTTCGCACGCCAAACTTCACCTTGCCGTCCAGTGTCCTGATGGCGACAGTGTGATTCGTCACTTCCTTGTCGCCAAGTGTGATCATCAGCGGAATCTTCGCTCCTTGCGAATCACGCACCTTCTTTGGCATGCTCTCGGAGCGGTCATCGATCTCGACGCGGATATGATGCTCCTTCAACTCCGCTTCGAGCGCATGGGCATACTCTCTCTGGTTGTCCGTTATCGTCATGAGGACGACCTGCACTGGCGCGAGCCACAACGGGAACTTGCCTGCGCAATGCTCGATCAGGAATGCGATGAAGCGCTCATGCGTGGAGAGCGGCGCGCGATGGATGACAAAGACATCGCTTGACTCTTTCCCCTGATTATCAGCGTAATGCAGGCTAAAACGTGACTTTGCGGCAAAGTCCAGCTGTATCGTCGACATGGATTCTTCGCGTCCGATGATGGTCTTGAACTGAATGTCGATCTTCGGACCATAGAACGCTGCTTCCCCAGCGCCTTCGACGCAAGGAAGCTTCAGTTCCTTCACGATCCTTCGCAGTTCCGCCTCTGCGAACGCCCAGTTCTCCGGCTCGTCGATGTACTTGCCCTTATTCTCCGGATCCCCTAATGAGAGACGGAAGGAGAAATCCTTGAAGCCGAACGTCGTGTAATAATTGAGCGTGAGATTCAGCACCCGCTTGAACTCGTCCGCGATCTGGTCTTTCGTGCAGTAGATGTGCGCATCATTCATCGAGAGCATGCGCACGCGAAGAAGACCAGACAATGACCCTGAAAGCTCGTTCCTGTAGCACGTGCCGTACTCTGCGATACGCAGGGGAAGCTCGCGGTAGCTTCGCGACCTATGATTGAACACGAGGTGATGGATCGGGCAGTTCATCGCCTTCAGATAATATGTGCCGTCATCCATGACCATTGGCGGATACATGGATTCCTTGTAATGCGGCAAATGACCTGATTGTAAGAAGAGTTCCTGCTTTGCCATGTGCGGTGTCGCCACACGGACATAACCGTCCTTTTCCTCGCACTCGACAGCGAACTTCTCAATCTCCCTGCGGATGATCTCTCCATTCGGAAGCCAGATCGGAAGCCCTTTTCCCACGAGCTCGTGCAGCATGTAGATCTCCATCTCCTTTCCGATCCTCTTATGATCCCTCTTCTCTGCCTCTTCGAGCAAGGAAAGATAGTCCTTGAGCTGCTTCTCTTCAGGGAACGTGATGCCATAGATGCGCGTGAGCTGCTTGTTCTTCGCGTCGCCGCGCCAATAGGCGCCTGCAAGCTTCATCAGTTTCACTGCCTTGAGCATTCCTGTCCTTGGCACGTGTGGCCCTCTGCACAGGTCGAGGAAGTCTCCTTCCTTGTACGCGCTTGACCCTTCCTCGTGGCCCTGTATCATCTCGACCTTGTATAGATTGTCCTTGAACGCCGCGACTGCATCTCCTTGTGTCCTGTACTCGATGCGTTCAACGCTGTAGTTCTCAGAGACGATCTTTCGCATCTCCTCCTCTATCCTTGGCAGGTCGTCCTCGCTGACCTTCAGGTCATCAAAGTCATAATAGAAACCCTCTTCCACAGGAGGCCCGATCGTCGGCTTTGCATAGGGATACAGCCGCTTGATCGCATGAGCGAGCAGGTGGGATGAAGAATGGCGAAAGATCTCTTTCCCTTGCGGATCGTCAAACGTGAGGAACCTGACAAGGGCATTATGGTCCAGCGGAAACGAGAGGTCCCTTGGCGTGTTGTCGACGAGCATGGCGACAGCCGCTTCGGCAAGCCTCTTTCCAATGCTCTCCACGACCTCTCTTCCTGTTATCCCTTTCGCGTATTCCTTTGTCTTCCCGTCAGGAAAGGTAATAGTTATCATAGAATCAAGTGGAATGGGCCTTTTTTATAAATATTGCTGTCAGCCGGAGCGAAGAGGACAAGTTATGGTAAGAAATAACCTGGAGAGCTTTTTCCCGATGATTTCCTCGGCTTTCCTTTTCTCTCAGGGATCGCCTCTGTCTTCACCGGATCAAGGACGCGCATGGCCACAAGGGCCGCATCCTCACGGCGCTTCTCATATATTGCATTCAATGCAGACCACCAGGCGTCCTTATCATAGACTGCGCCGTCCTTGCAAAGGAAGGAATACGCCTGAAGCCGTGCAGGAGCTGCAAGTTCTGGAAGCATGCTTCGAAGATTGTTCTGCGTCTCCTTTCCGCCAAGCACGAACAAGGACTCCGCAAGCTCTTCCTGCAAGTCATCAGAGTCTCTCACCTCAAGCGAGCCCTTCAGTCTTGCCTCCAATGTCTTTACTGCCTTCTTCCCGTCAGCACGATGGATCTCATGACGGGCATACCGTGCGAAGATGCCCGCAGTGTACGATTCGCAAGAACCGATGATCTTCTGGAAATTCTCAACGCCTATCGGAATCCGAAATAATGTGTAGAGATACGCAAGATGAGAAGCGCTATAAGGAGGCGCATCTGCAAGATCCCTTCTCCTATCACGAAGGGAAGCTTCCACGTCAGCATACTCAAGCGCCTTCAACGCCTCGACCAGGCGGTCAGCCTCGTCCTCGTCTTCAGTCTCAAATAATCGGTCGATGACATCCATAATGAGAGGAATTGACAGCCCTATTTAAAGATTGCAATAATTATGGCGCTGTTTTTTTATCTGACGAGACACCTTCCTCAACACTATATATTTAAACCCGCCAAGAATCTAATACACATTAACGGGCCTGTGGTATAGCTTGGATGCCTAGCCAAAAAGCATACGGGCTTCCGGTATCAGGAACTCCGGTTCCTGGAGTTTCCTGAAGGAAACAGCCTGTGACCAGGGTTCGAATCCCTGCAGGCCCGCTCTATTTTTTCGTGGGATTTCGAGCGAAGCGAGAATATCCCACCTGACTCCGACCCCTCAGAAACCAAAGGTTTCTGATGGTCATAGAAACAAAGAAATCTGTAGGATTTCTTGTTCCAGAAATGCTAGGCATTTCTCGGAACCTCAGGTTTCAATGATGTCGAGAGGTCTCGACGTTTGCAATCCCTGCAGGCCCGCTTCGTATATTCTCTATCCTATCAAAAAGGGAAACATTTATATACTTTTGTCCCTCTCTATTGGTACATGGATAAGGAGCGAGTCAAAGAATATATCGTGGATTGGTATCATAAAAGTCTGCCTGACTTGATACAAAGAGACATTACTATTCCTTCCACCTCTAAGATCGTTACGCTTATAGGCCCGAGAAGGGCAGGAAAGACTTATATCCTTTTTCAGCATATGAAGAAATTGCTGAGTTCTGGAATCAAGAAGAATCAGCTCATATACCTCAATTGTGAGGATCCGAGAGTATCATCACTACAAGCAATTGAACTATTTGAAATAGTGAAGATCTATTGGGAATTGTATCCTCATGCAGAAAAAGAATTCTTTGTCTTCATCGATGAACCACAAGTCATACCCAAATGGGAATCTGCCGTAAGGATGTTTCATGATGATGAGATGAAGATATTCATCAGCGGTTCAAGCTCAAAATTGCTAAGCAAAGAGATCGCGACATCATTACGAGGGAGGAGCCTGTCGTATCTTGTGCTTCCGTTCTCATTTTCGGAGTACCTCAAGCTAAAAAGACGTTCTTATGACCTCTATCGCCTGGGTTCAAAAGACAAGGCCGCTCTGATGAACAGTGTGGACGAATATCTTGAGTTTGGCGGATATGCGGAGATAATAAACGAGCAAGACACTGAATTAAAAACGAAGATAATCAGCGAATATTTTGAAATAATCACATATAAGGATATCATAGACAGGTATAAAATAAAAAACACCCGTCTCATACAATGGCTTCTGAAATCATCGATTTCATCAGGAGCATCAGAGCTCAGCATACGAAAGGTGTATCTTACTCTCAAGTCCCAACATCTTCAGGCGAGCAAGAACACGGTCTATGATTACTTTTCGCTCTTGGAAGACGCCTTATTCATCTTTCCCATCTCCAGGCATTCCTTTTCTGAAAGAAAAAAAGATTTTTCAATAAACAAGACATATATCAACGACAATTGTTTCATGAAGATAGTCGATTCATCAAAAAACATCGGAAAGAAGATGGAGCAAGCGGTATTCTTGGAATTATTAAGGAGAAAAAGGCCATTATCCCATATCTTCTACTATAAGAATGTCCAAGCGAATGAAGTGGACTTTGTCATCACAGAAGGGAACAAGCCGACACAACTCATCCAAGTATGCCAGAAGGTAGATGACATCACAACAAAACAACGAGAGATACGATCACTCATCAAGGCAGGGTCAGACCTCAACTGCAAAAACCTCATAATCATCACAGAAGACTATCAAGGGACAGAGGAAGCAAAATGGTTTGATAATAAAGGAAAAATAACGTATATTCCTCTATGGAAGTGGCTCTTGAGCTGAACTCCTGCAGGCCGGCTTTCTTTTATTGAATATCGCGGTCACTATCATGTTCAAGCGATCCTGCCCCTTTGCACATCCCAAACGCATCTATCCTCTTTTTCTTCTTCATGATCAACATCAATCTTCTTCAGAATATAAGGTTTTCGGAATCTGTCATATCATGCGAAACTCATTTAAACACTGAAAAAAATGGGCGTTCTGAGGCGATTTCCCATGAAAAAAACACTTCTCTTGACATTGTTCTTGGCCGCGACACTGCTCCTCTCGTGCACGAACGAGCTTTCCGAGCAGGAATTGACGCGAAAGATCGTCGACGCGAACACGAATCTCAATACCTACACCATCGCCATGGACATCAATACGACCATAGAGACCACGCTTCGGGAGAAGCCTACGACCATGAGGACAGACATGCAGCTTTCCGGCGCCATGGACAGGGTGAAAAAGCAGATGCAGACCAAAGGGACTGTCAAGAGCCAGATGCTCGGCTTCAAGACAGAGGCTGACCTTGAGACGTATCTTGTCGGCGACTACACGTACACGAAGATCATGGACACCTGGATGAAGACCAAAGTCGACAAGAACGTCTGGGAACAGCAGGACCAGGTCCAGCAATACATCACCCTCCTGAAGTCAGGGACCATCGAACGGCAGGAAGACGAAAAGATAGACGGAAACGACTACTACGTCGTCCTCATCAAGCCAGACATCAAGACGCTTGTCGAGCAGGCGCTCAAGCAGAACGGACAGGAAGAGAGCCCCATGCAAGATATGGACTTCGCAGACATCATGCGAAGCTACACATCAACGCTCTGGATCAACAAGAAGTCCTTCGTCATCGACAGGACAGTCGCTGACATGGAACTCGTCATGACGCCGGAGAACATGGGAAAGAACGCGACCAACATCACGCTCAAGATGGACATGCATATGGCATTTGCCATCTCAAACATCAACGAACCGGTGACCATTATATTGCCGCCTGAAGCTGGAAGTGCAAAAGAGATAGAAAAGAAAGAGAACTCCATCACAGGAAATGCTATTGCCGAAGCTTTGGGATGAAATAGATCCTTGACGGCCAGAAAAAGAATAGAGATAGTGAGAAAAATCCGCGACGCTTTCTTCCTTTTTATTTACGACTATTTAGTAATGACGATAACAATATTTTTAAATCATACTCCATTCTTACCGTAAAAAGAGGCGAGGAGGGATACCTATGACAGTCATTTCAGCGCTCTACTTCAATAAGAAGGGTGGCTCTGGCGCAGTTGTCGCAGATGAGCAGTCATCCACCTACGGCAGGAAATACGACATCACCACAAAGGTCCAGACCATCAGCATCCCTGACTATGACCAGCCTGAAGGGACAGAGATACCGAAGATTTGCGCAATCATCGGAGGGACAGGATCGACAGACGTCCTCAACGAGATCGCTGAACGCTCCGCAGAGGCAATCGCGGCAGACAAGAGGAACATCGCCCGCAAGGAAGACCTGGTCGCAAGGATAGGCAGGATCATGGGTGAAGTCCGTGGCGAATTCGTCAACAGTTTCCTGTACGCACAGTTCCGCCTCTCAGAAGTGGACTTCCAGACAGGGCATCGCACGCTTCCTGACGGTACCAGAGTCCCGCTCACGCGCCAGCTGCTCGCTGAATATGATTCTATCGCACGCAACCCGAACGGCCCGCTCAGCATGGCGATCAATAACCAATTCCTCATCCTCGGCATCGACCATAACGGCGCGCAACTCTACAATGTCCATAACAACCTGCTTAAGCCAGTCAGGGTCAAGGCGCCCTATGACACTGTCGGATCAGGATCAGACCTTGCAGACCCTGCACTGTACCGTTTCTACAAAAAGATCGATCGCGAAGGGCGCACAGACATCGACCCTGTCGAAGGTATCTCAGCGCTCCTGAACGCGACGATCGAGGCAGACATGAACCATGGCGTCGGCGGCACACCCATGATCACAGCGATCGACAATGGAAAGATCTACACGCCGGACAGCAATAGGTCACGGCTCGCTATGGAATTGCTCATCGGAGTGCGGGAAGGATATCTTGCAAAGGCATTCGCACACGATTCTATCGGAGGGCTTGTCTTTGGCGATGCGACGTTCGATGCAACGGAAGATGAGATGTTCAGGCAAGCGACAAACGCGAAAGACCTCTCGAGAATATTGAGAAAATATACTGTCTGAAGGCAAAAACAGACAAAACCCTGCCTTTGGTATCCTTCCTCTTTCTCGACTTCCTTTTCACAACCTTTTTAAATACCCCTTCTCTCGTATCAACCTATGGCACGGAAGGGGGTCAAGAAAACAACGACTGGAGAGAATGCGGGCAAGACCGCAGAGAAAGCTGCAAAGACTCCAGAAACAGGTGTCAAGAGTGGAAAGCCTACGAACAAGAGTGTCAAGAGCAGCGGAAAGGCCGCGAACAAAACACCAGACAACAAGACAGCAGACATCAAGAAGATAGCTGACATCAAGACCACGAAAGACATCCCTGTCTCAGATTCAATCATAGGCCAAGTCATAGGCCAGGACAAGGGAGTCGCCATGATCAAGAAAGCTGCCCAACAACGGCGGCACGTGCTTCTCATCGGTGAGCCTGGAACGGGAAAATCGATGTTGGGACTCGCCCTTGCAGAGCTTCTCCCGAGAGAGAAGCTCGTCGACGTGCTCTCCTTCCATAACCCGAATGACGACAACCAGCCCCTCATCAGGACTGTCCCTGCAGGAAAAGGGCGGGATATCGTGGTGAAGGCGAAGATCGAGAATGCGAGCATGTTCAAGAACCAGAACCTCATCTTCATCATCATCGTCCTCCTCTCCACACTCATCCCCTATTATCTCTGGAAGACAAAGGCATTCAGCCAAGAAGAGACTGCAAACGCTATCATCTATGCGGCAAGCATGGTAACTGGCATCTTCTTCATCGTCGGATTCTTAATATTCCTCAACCTGGGCAAGAAGATGGCCCCAAAGACGCAGGTGCCACGGGTGATCGTCGACAACTTCGACAAGAAGCACGTGCCGTTCTATGACGCCACAGGCGCGCACGCGGGCGCTCTCTTAGGCGACGTCTTGCACGATCCCTTCCAGTCAGGAGGCCTTGGCACGCCAAGCCATGAGCGTGTCGTCGCAGGCATGATCCACAAGGCCAACATGGGAGTCCTCTTTGTCGACGAGATCGCGACCTTAGAGCCCATGACACAGCAGGAACTCCTGACCTCATTGCAGGAAGGCAAATATGCCATCACAGGGCAGTCAGAGCGGAGCGCAGGAGCGATGGTAAGGACAGAACCTGTGCCCTGCAACTTCATCCTCATCGCAGCAGGAAACGTGGAGACGATCCGGCACTTGCACCCAGCACTGAGGTCAAGGATCCGCGGCTACGGATATGAAGTCTACATGGAAGACACCATGCTCGACACTGAAGAGAATCGGAAAAAGATCATACGGTTCGTGGCGCAGGAAGTGACGAAAGACAAGAAGATCCCCCATTTCACGCTTGCAGCCTGCGACGTCATCATCCAGGAAGCGAGAAAGCGCGCGAACAGGAAAGGACACATTTCCTTGCGCCTTCGCGAGCTTGGAGGGCTCATACGCGCGGCAGGAGACATCGCCATCGAATCCAAGGCAGCGTATGTGGAGCCAAAACATGTGCTCCTCGCAAAGACGAGCGCCCGCACGCTCGAGCAGCAGCTCGCAGACAAATACATCGAGCGCAAGAAAGAATACGAAGTCATCGTCACCTCGGGAAAACGCGTCGGACGCGTGAACGGCCTAGCCGTCCTTGGAGGCGAAGGCAACTACTCAGGAATCATACTCCCCATCGAATCCGAAGTCACCCCTGGCGGAAAAGAGAGCCAGATCATCGCGACAGGAAAGCTTGGCGAGATCGCGCAGGAAGCAATCAAGAACGTGAGCGCCATCATCAAGAAATACTTCGGCCTTGACATCAAGGGCAAATTCGACATCTACGTGCAGTTCCTGCAGACCTACGAAGGGGTCGAAGGAGACTCAGCGTCCATCGCTGTCGCGACCTCCATCATCTCAGCGCTCAAGGACGTCCCGATAAAACAGGAGTATGCCATGACAGGAAGCCTCTCTGTACGAGGGGAAGTCCTCCCAGTCGGCGGCGTGTCGGCGAAAGTGGAAGCTGCCATCGACGCCGGCATCAAGAAAGTCATCGTGCCGAAAGCAAACATGAAGGATATAGTCATCGACAAGGAAAGGCTCGCAAGGATAGAAGTCATCCCAGTGACGAGCATCTCCGAAGTCCTCACAGAAGCGCTAGACTGGAACGGGAAGAAGGACATATTGAAGAGGATTGCGAAATAATTTCTCACAACAAATCTGAAGAACAGCAATCGTTCTCGGGCGCAACATTTAAATATAACACTTGTTTAACTATATTAAATCATAGTTATACATGGTGACCACATGACTGAAACCATACAGCAGACAAAGAAGATTGGCGGATCCCTGATGGTTCGCATCCCAAAAGAACTCGTCACACTCCAAGGCATCCGCGAGGGAGAATACGTGCAGATTTCAGTACAGAAGATGCGAAAAGACCATTTCGGCACCATTCCAAAACTCATCCCATTCACCAAAGAAGACCGCTTGCATTCCAAACATGAGTGAACTCTTCATCGACAGCTCAGCGTGGATAGAATACTTCGCAGGGACAGAGAAAGGGTGAGGGAATGGGTGCAAAAACCTGACACGACCCTCGTCATCACAGGACTTATCGTCTCTGAAGTCTGCAACAAATTCCTCAAAGATGGACAAGACGCAGAAAACGCCATGCAGATGCTTCGCGACCTCACCATCCTCGAACCATACGACTATGAACTCGGACTTGAAAGTGCAAGACTCTACACCAAAGAACGGAAGAAAAGGCAAAAATTCGGGCTTGCTGACGCCCACGCCCTTGCCGCAAGCAGAAGAAGACACGCAAGGCTCATCACGTGCGACAACGACTTTGCCGGATTCGCGGATGTCATATTGATCAATTGAAATGAACAAGAATACAGCTCATATGCGAATCCGCATCCTCTCCGTGCAAATCCGAAACATTTAAAATATCATTCTACGGAGAATGATGTATGCGGCGCTCCTTCATCTTTGGCATGGCGATCCTCTTGTTCTGCCTCTCCATCACGGCAGTCGTCATCCGCCATGAAGCCCCGAATACATCCCTGCTTGCAGGACAAGCACCACAGATCACGATTCCAGAAGCGCCTCTCATTACGGGAAACACCATCTCTTATGTCTATGGAAGCAGGCTCATCGCCTTAAAAAAGGGAAGCGCAGTCGTGTATCATTTCCAAGACATTATCGGCACGAACAGGATCACGGTAAATGACGCTGGCCAAATCCGAGAGAAAATCTCCGCCTATCCTTATGGGAAAAAAGTGGAAGAAATGAGTTTCTCTGACAGCAAGCAAAAATATATCTTCACAGGAAAGGAGCGGGATTTCAGTCTCGACTATTTCGGGGCGCGATATTATGACCCGCGGCTCGGAAGGTTCATCTCGACAGATCCCATCATGACACCCACATCATCATACGTCTATGCGAGCGACAATCCCCTGATCAGGACAGATCCTACCGGGAAAGCGGACGTATATACGTACAATACGCAAAAAGCAGCGCAAAATGCAGTGAAAAAAATAAACGAAGAGAATATGGCAACTCTTCCCTACAAGATCATTGTCGCAAAATCACTCTTATCAGCCCGAGATAGCGCAATAGTCGGGAATGGACTTGGCGACCTTTTTCCGACAGGTGTAAAGGGGACATTGGACAAAGGAACGACCGGACCGCCTGGATTATTGAACATTCCGCAAAAGGGGTATTCCTTGCCTGAAAAATGGGATAGTGCAAGCGTCGAGGTAGTTGACAATCGCGAAGATGTACTAGACGCAATAAAGGGCGGAAATATCTATGATGATACGCCAGGAAGACGCTACGCAGGAATCATTTTCATGTTAACAGAAGACATCGTCCCCTCAAGTAGGGAGATTAGTGAAATATACGCAGTAAAAGACAAGTGGGATGGAGGCAATGCTTTTTTTTCCGCCTGGTTTGTCAAAGGAGATAAGTCAACATACGAGTTTACTGATAAGGGGATAAGTGATGCGTTCTTTGGATTGGCAGAAAGAGTCAATCCTGATGGGGAAAACATCGTCACCTTCCTCCCTGTGGCTAAAGAGCCAAAAAACCTCAAGCAGACAGTACAACCGACGACCAAGTCAACTATTCCTCTGGAATAATCAATCCCGTAAGACTATCGTGCAGATATTCTCCAAAGAATCAGGGTGCTCCAGACCAGATGCACGGATGGTCTTCTTGCCGTCTGTATTCAATAATGTTCCTGTCTCAAATTGCTTTCCATCCATTGATTCTGAGAAGATGCCTGAGGAATCTGCGTAATTATAGATGAAGATGCGCCTGTCGTCCTGCCTCGTGTCCACTTCTATGGCGAATCCTCTGTATGATCCCTTATGCGCTATCCAGGGCTCTTCATTCCCGCATCCGACGAGCGCAGAGCCGACGATGAGAGCAGCGTAGCTTGCATTCCTGACCGCAGTATAGAGTTGATTAGTTATGTGCATGAGAGGAGAGAATCACTGTCGCTTTTTAAATGTTTTCATATTCACTCCTTTACAGTAATGATAGAATACGTTTACGATGCTGCCATTGCCTTCTTCACATTCTTCAGCGCCTCGATGTTCTCGACCGATTTCGCATATCCAGGGCTCAGACGGTCCGCCTCCACGAATTCTGCGATCGCGTCATCAAGATTCCCGACGCCCTGCTCCCGGAAGAGGCCAGCTAGGTTGATGCCGAGGTCATAATGGTAGGACGGGTTATTCGGATCTATCTTTTTCAGGACGATGAGCTGCTGGACTGCCTCATCATACCGCTTCTCGTCATGGTAGAGTACTGCAAGGTTCATCCTTGCACGCTCATAATACTGGTCAGCCTTGACCGCCCGCAGAAGATACTCCTCTGCCTTGACGTCTTCTCCCTGCTGATGGTAATAATAGCCCATGTTGTTCAGGACAAACTCATTCTCAGGCTCATACCCGATGCCGCGCTCATACAGATGCATGGCAGTCTCTGTGTTTCCTCTTTCATAGAACTGATTTCCCATCGCGAGATACAGGTCTGCAGACTCGATCACGGCTCTGTCCTTCGCGACGATAAGAAGCTTCGTGTTCGCCGTGGCAAAGACCGCAAAGAGGAGAAAGACGACGATCCCTATAATATACCTCTTTTTCATGAGCACCCCAAGAACATCATAACACGTCTACTATATAAATCTTAGCAAAAAAGAATCAACATGTCCGCTTGTACGTCTTTGTCTGCACCAATCCGTCTGAGCGGTATGCCAAGGACTGCAAAAGATTGCCGTCGACCTTCACTGTCGTCAGCTGGTTCAGCACATTGTAGTCATATGTCGTCACCTTGCCGTTAGGATAGGTGAGCGAGATCATGTTGCCCGCATTGTCGTAATCATAGAGGATGTCAGGATATGTCGTTCCTTCGACCGTCCGCCTCTCCTTTCTCACCTGTCCTCTGGCATCGTAATAATAGCAGTACAGCGAGTTTCCTCCGTAGGTGTTCTGCACAGCGACAAGGCGTCCCTTCGGGCAGGAATACACGTCGGTGCACGCGTCGCTTCCGATCTGGCTGCAGGAAGTCGGAGTCCCTGTATAGGTATCATAGTAATACTTCACCTGAGCGCTTGCAGGGCATGTCCCTGTGAAGCTCCCTGGCCATGCACTGCCGATGTTGTCCATCTCATTCGTGCTCAATTGGTACTTGACGCAGCGCAGCCTGTTCAAGGCATCGTACACAAATCCTGTGGTGCGTGCGCAATTGTAGCTGGTCGGAGTGCCTGAAAACGCGCCATTGCTCCACGTGCATGTGGTCGTGCCGTCTCCGTCCCCGCTGACGATCACGTTACCGTTCGCATCATAGCGAAGGTTCCTGCGCACCCCGTAATCAGGGCTCTTCGTCACGCGGACGCGGCCGAGCGAGTCAGAGCGCGTGCTCGTCACCTGGTCCGACGGGTTCGTCACGTCGACAGACATGCCGAGGAGGTCGTTGTACGTTGTCCTCGTCATCAGCACATCCGCCTGGTTCGCATTCTCAGGCACGATCTGGATATCATCAAGGATCGCATACCCTGATCCAGTGACACCCCACGCCCCCATCCAATTGATGTGATCATTATTCCCCGTGTTGAAGATGCAATAGTCCTGCGTCCAACTGCCCGCATGGGCATTGCAGTGCAAGCTCCAACCCTGTCCAGACCCCGTGTCATCTGACACGGCGGCATCATATGAATACGCACCTTTTGTGATCTGGCTGTCGAAATTCAGCCTGATCTTCGGAAGCGTGCTTCCAGCCCCTCCCTTACCCCAGAACGACAGCCGGTAATTCGTATTCTTCTTCAAGGAGATCTCTCCAAACTGACGGACTCCAAACGCATCTTTCATCGCTTTCAGGCATTTGCTTCCGCCATGGCAGCCGGATGATACCATGCACGACGTCAGATCATCATCATTCGGGTCCTGATTGCCCTGACCGTACGTGCACTTGTTCCAGAACTCCATGCCATACTCGAAGCCAGGATTCACGACAAGATTGTTAGAAAGAGACTCGCCAGTCCTCCCGAGCCGGTCAGCGACGCTCAACGCGCCGACGCCTGCAACATCAACGACCCTTGAGCCGCCGTATGCATTTTTGCCATCATACAGCGTACTCAGGTCATCAGAGCGCATATTCCTCACATAATCATTCGTCGTGTGCGCCCCAGACTCGCCGTACGTCTGGTATTCTTTCAGCGGATAGGTCTTCTTCACCCTTGACAGAGGGCTTGTCTCATAGAACACAGTCGACTTGTCAGATGTCTGGCCAATGATGTATGCCTCGGACTGCTTCTCAGGAAGCATCACTGCATTGTACTCTGTCGTCTTTGCCACGTCCTGCGAAGCGGCGTTCTTCACAGCCTCCACATAGGGCTTTCCGAGGCCGTCGGTGAATGCTGCTGCGATCGATGAGGTGTCTGAATCGATCCGTGTCGTCGTCATCACCTTGTTCAGGTTGGTATACGGATATGCGAGATTGCCAACATTGTACGCAAGATGCCCGAGTGGCTGATCCAGCGCAAACGAGTAGGCAAATGTCGTGCTCGGACTTGTCGGATACGTGTCATACGGCCTGAACACTTTCGTCGCACGCCAGAGGGTGTCATAATCAAACCTGCTCCTCTGGCTGTTCACGTCGTAATAGTCAGTCACCTTTCCGCGGCTGTTGTACAGGTTCTTCTCCTTGTTGAGAAGCGCATCCTTGAAGCACGTGGCGAAATACTGGCCATATCCAAGGTCTGTCCCTGCCACATCATTGCACGGGTCTGTCGGGCCCTCATAATAGATGTAGGATACCTGGTTGTTCGGGTCTGTTACCTGGTTCACCCTGCCGAAGGGATCGTACGCAAACGTGCTCTTCGTCACCTCAGGGGAATTTTGGATGTCTGTCACGATCCCGCTGCCGTCGAGCAGGCCGTCGACATCAGTGTCCCACCAGCTTGCTTGCAGTGTCATGCGGCCGAATGCAGGATCGCCGGGATTGCTCATGCGGTACGACGTCAGCGAGAATGCGTCAAGGTTCGTCGACGTATATGGATTGTCGGTGAGGTCGGAGTCTAGTTTTCCGGGGATGTTCTCATGGCCTGTGAGGGAGAATAAGGGAAAGGAAAGAAGATTATACGTGAAGAAGACACTGCCTGCAGTGGGGAACTCCTGCGCATACACTGTCCTTGACTTCTTCACCTCGCCCTGGCTTCCGACCATCCTTGTCTCGCGGACAAGCGGCCGGTCGAGCACGTCCCAATCATAAGTGTAGTCGACTGTCGCAGTCATGCCGTCCTTCATCGAGGTCTTCCCGACAGGGACGAAGACCTTGGACATGGTATAAGCGGGCGTTGCTTCGCGCTCTGCCAAAGGCCGAAGCGTATACACGGTCTTCTCCTCGCTGAGGAGCACGCCGCTCTCGTCATAGACAGCAGTACGATACATCTTCCCTTTTGCGAAGAATGCCTCTGCGTCTGGATTGTCCGCATCGACAGGAGGGCAGTCAGGACAGGCATCTGCGCTGAGCTGGTTGTAGAAGTAATAGTCAGTATGCCCCTGTCCGGGGATGGTCGCAGTCACCTTGCCATACCCGACATTGTCAGGCACGTGATGCTTCCTCCTGCACTCTGCAGGAGAGGAATAAGGATAGACCGAGATATCTGCGCACTTCAGATAATAATACCCTTCGTAGGGAGGATCATAATTCCCAAGGTCATAGGCATAATTCGTGGTGACCGTCTGCCCGATGCCACCGTCGCTCTTCGTGATGCTCTGCACGCGCCAGCCTTTCACATCAGGAGGTGTCAAATCTGTCTTCAGGCGCAATGCTGCAAGAATCGCGCCATCGCTCTCTGCGATGACAATGTTGCTGGCATAGTTTGCCTGGCGGTCGACATCGATCTGCGAGATGTCCTTCACCGTGTCAATGAAATACGGGCCTGTGCCGTGATACCTGTTGACGATCCTGCTGAAAGACTGGCCACGGCCACCGTCGCCAATCGCAGTATTGCAGTTCTCCAGATAATACGTCGCAGGGGAGAGCTGTATGGTCTTTGTCTCCTTATGAGCTGTCGCACTATCTGTCCAGGTGCATTCTGCGACGATAGGGCCTGTCTGCGATCCGCTGCGGATGCGAAGCGTCCCTGCGGCATAATTGAAATCACAGGAGAAGTCATAATAGTTGTCCGGGCTGTTGAAGCTCAGGAGGTAATTTACATTATTGCAGTTTGTCGCCCCATTGGAA
>JAGVFV010000117.1 GCA_020057445.1 archaeon
ATAATGATATAGAAAAAAGGAAAAAAGTCCATAAATTTCCTGAAATGCCTAAATATCATAAAGAACATGATTTTTCCTTTCCTCTTTTCATTTTCTATGAGAAATCAAGGGGTCAGATAATATATAATTAGAGATAAATAATTCATATATATCTAAGATAAGATATAATAAATATATATTACACTCTGTACAAGACAAGATACAATCTGAAATAAATATACTATTTCCTGGCTAAATATGATATGATTGAATATGTCACCTATATTTTCATTGCGACTACACTATATCAACAGCTAATGTTATTATATGATCTTACACATCAAATTTATTGTTACTGCGCAATAACAACAAAATGAAAACATTTATATATGAGTAACGCATCCCCTAACTAGTAGTTAAAAAAAACGCCTTATTGGGCGTTGGACAAAGGTTGATACCCATGATCGTACAAGCAGACTTCATAAAAAAGATCAAAGACTTTGGACTCAACACCTATGAGGCAAAACTCTGGACAGCACTCCTTTCCCGCGGAGTTTCCACTGCAGGAGAGCTTTCTGACATTGCAAATGTCCCTCGCTCAAGATCATATGACGTTCTAGAAAGCCTGGAAAAGAAAGGATTCATCATCATGAAGATCGCAAAGCCCATCAAATATATGGCTGTCCCTCCAACAGAAGTGCTTGAGCGCGTCAAGAAGCGCATCAAAGAATCTGCTGACGAACAAGAAAAGACAATAGAGGAACTGAAGGATAGCAAGGTCCTTACAGAGCTCAGCCTATTGCATACACAAGGAATAGAGACGACAGACCCTCACGACATCACCGGAAGCATCAAAGGCAGACACAACATCTACAACCACCTTGACTATCTCATCAAGGAAGCGAAGAAAAATGTCATCATCCTCACTACTGAAGAAGGCATGCTTCGCAAGTATGAACACCTGAGAAAAACATTCAAGAAAGCAAAAGAACGCGGAGTCAAAATAACCATATATACCCCGCTCACCAAAAAATCAGACAGCATACTTTCTGACATCCAAAAAGTCGCAGATGTCAAACCGACAGACACAAAGGGACGCGTGTGCATCATTGACAATTCCCAGATACTCTTCATGCTCAATGATGACCAAAGCACCCATCCATCATTTGACCTTGGCGTCTGGGTGCAAGCACCATATTTTGGCAACCTCCTTTCCTCAACAGTTGTCAAACACACAAAGTAAAACCTTTTATACTCCTTTTTAATCCCTTCTCTTTGTGAGGGCATGGAACTATTTGACATAATATCATATTATTGGAAAATGCAGATTGGCGTAACCATTGCGGTCGCCGGTTGCATGAAGTCAGGAAAGACAGAACAACTCATCCTCGCAGGCCGACGATGTCACTATGCAAAATACCCTTTCTATTACTTCACCCACAGTTTTGACAAGGAACGGCGAAAAAACTTGACTGTAGAAAATCATGTCGTTTCGGAAGATCACGGCAGCATCAATATCAAGGAACAATTCTTCACCAACACTGCAGACCTCGAATACCTGCTCCAATTCCCACGAGGAGTCTTCGGATTCAATGATATTCAATTCGTGGACGACCCTTTCATAGAATTCGTAGAAACACTAGCATCAAGAGGGCACATTGCCGTATCAGCAGGACTAGACAACACCAGCGAGCACAACCACTTTCCTTTGCGCACACCAGGAGGGGCACGCGACAGCTTCTCGAAAAAGACAATGTACGACCTTATCGGCCGAAGCAATGAAATCATCAAGCTCCACGCAGTCTGCATGTACTCCAAAGACAACACCTGCGGCAATCCTGCGCATTACAGCAGATTTCTCGGCGACTCAAAAGGAGTCATCAAGACAGGAAGCCAAGAATACGAACCACGTTGCGGCCTCCACAAAGACGTATGATGCAGGGTTATGCCATCAGCAACCAGAAACGAACAGTCCTTCGCTACTGGCATTCAATCCCCTCTTTCGCCTTTCCCCATTCAGGGCAATATATTAAATAGCGGCCGCACTTCTCAACAACATGATCATCATCGTCGGCACAAGCCACATCGCACGGCAATCTGTCAGAGACATCCATCACTCATTCCTCCAGCACTCCCCAGACATCATTGCAGTAGAACTCGACCAAGGCCGCCTCCAAGGACTCCTTTCCCATGAAGAAAGCTCACTTCCCCTCTCCCTCATCAAACACATAGGCCTCACCGGATATCTCTTTGCCGCAATCGGACGAAGCCTGCAACAGAAACTCGGATCCATAGTCAACATGCAACCCGGATCAGAGATGCTCGCCGCTGTCGCACTCGCCCAAAAACACCAAAAGACCCTCGCGCTCATCGACCGCGACATACTCATCACGCTACGCAGGCTATCGCAGGAATTCACCAGGAAAGAAAAATTCCGTCTCTTTTTTGATATCCTTTCCTCTCCTTTTTCCAAACGCTTTCGTATCGACATCTCCCGCGTGCCTGAACATGAGATGGTGATCCCTCTCCTCGCGTTCTTGCGTCAAAGATATGCCGGCATCTACCGCGCACTCATAGACGAACGCGACCTTTTCATGGCAAAGCAGCTCTTCTCGCTGCAAGAAGCGCATCCGCACGCAACCATACTTGCTGTCGTCGGACTTGGCCACAAGCAAGGCATGGAACATTACTTTGCGCAAATCACGAAGAACCGCACACGCAGCATAGACCAACAGAATGCTAAGCTTTAAAAAAGAGGACGCATCAAGAAGGCCGATGACTGCTCCTGGCATCCCCATCACGTATACGAAAAAAGAACTCTCATCACTATTCTTCGCGGCAGTATCCTTTGCGGCAATACTCTTCCTGAATCGATGGCGAACGACGGACTTTTCTGCAACAACTGGCGCACTCTACTTCCTCTTTGCAGCAATCGGCTTCTTCGTGCTCATCTTCGGCGCGATATCCCTGCAAAAAATACGAGGTCTTCGTCTCGGCCTCATCGTCACCTACGAAAACAACTTCCTCCTCATCATCATCTGCTTCGCATTAAGCTTCCTCACGCTCGGCTATGCACTCGTCCTCGTCCCCGGATGGATTACCCTTTCGCTTCATCCGCGACTTCGTCTCGGGCACTTCCGGCCAGACATCCACGACAGAGACATTGGATTCATCTCACTGCTCTTCCCGATCGCCATTTTTTTCGAAGCACTCTTCTTCCTCGCCCTTGGAGCAATATTCCACAGCGATTTCCTCAAAGAATTCGCACGCTTCGCATTTCCTCTCGCACTCCTCTCCTTTCTTCCTCTGCCCCACAACTTCGGCGCGGGCATGTTCAAATGGAGCAGGATAATCCAGACGACAGCCATGCTCGTCATCCTCTTTGTCTTCATCGGCGCATTCATGAAAGACCCCACGCTCATCCTCGGGACAGTGCTTGGCGCCGCACTCTTCTTTGTCGTCACCATCGTCGAATACATCCCGCGCATATTCGCACACGGATTCAAGAGATGATTCATGAAAGCAGAGAGAAGAGTCCCTTGATGCAGAGGTGTGCAGAACAAACAACGCTCAACACGACGAACGGATGGAAGAGAGCGACAAAAAAATACACGCCAATAATCACATCGATCACGCTCACCACATTCCTGATGAAAAGCAACCCTTTCGCAATGAGCACGCACGCGACGATCGCGCCCATCTTCCATGAAGAGACGACGTGAAACGAGACCAGGAGCAACAGTACTCCCGCGACAATATCCATCATTCCGAGCGCCTTCACAAGCACCATGCTCGAAGAGATGCAGCACTCCTTTAAATCATTGACGTGTCAGGAATCACAATCGTTTATTTTGCGAGATGAAGCGAGTTGATAACTGGGCGATTCCTGATCATGCCGAGAACATTTTTTGAATTTTCTGGCACAAGAAATTGCGCGCAATTTCTTTGTGATCAAGAACTGACGGATTTCTCGTCTTAAATGCACTTCTTGACGACACCCCGTCGACAATTTCGAAAGATTTAAATACCCCCTCGACTCACACTCTATTTAACAATTTTTGGGGTGAAATACTATGGCTGAAAGCGTAGCTAAAGTTGGTGTGAAAAAAACCGATGGATATCTCTATTTCGTCGATAAGAACGGAGATATCTCTCGAGCAAAGATGGCCCGAGGCGGCGGAAAGAAGAAACCAAAGGGAAAACCTGAAAAGGTCGCAAAAGTAGGAGTCAAGAAGGAAAAAGGTTACCTCTACTTTGTCGACAAGAAAGGTAACATCTCCCGCGCAAAGATGGCCCGCGGCCGACGATAAAATATATATTCTTTTTTTCTTTTTTTTTTCTCTTTTCTTCATAACGTTTAAAACCTAAGATTATTTCCTCATGCCATGCTCAAATCATTCACTCCCCGCCTCTACCAGGAAACCATCCTTGCCACGTGCGCGTCCGCAAACACGATCGTCGTCCTCCCTACAGGTCTTGGAAAAACAGCGATAGCAGTCCTCCTTGCCATCCACAGGCTCAACTCATACCCCTCTTCCAAAGTTCTCTTCCTCGCGCCAACACGACCTCTTGTCCTGCAGCACCATTCGACATTCACTGAACTCACCTCATTTGCACAAGAAGACTACGCCGTCTTCACAGGGCACGTGCGTCCTGACATCAGAGGAGAGCAGTGGAAGAGCGCAAAGATCATCTTCTCTACGCCGCAAGGGCTTGAAAATGACATCATCAACAAGATCATCTCGCTCTCCGACGTGAGTCTCATCATCTTTGACGAGGCGCACCGCGCATCGGGCGACTACTCCTACGTCTTCATCGCAAAAAAATACGTGGAACAGGCAAGCTACGCAAGAATCCTCGCCCTCACGGCAAGCCCCGGCGGCACGACAGAAGAAATACTTGACGTCATGAAATCGCTCTACATAGAAAAAGTTGAAGTGCGCACAGAAGAAGACCCCGACGTGAAAGGATATATGCAGGAAGTCCATACAGAATGGATGAGCGTTCCACTCCCTTCCCGATTCCTCCAGATCATACAATACCTCCGCACGGCATTCAACTCTAAACTCGAAGAGCTCAGACGAGACAACATCATCCGCACCACGCAACTCTCCAAGACCCAGATCCTCGCACTCCAACGCGAGCTCTCCTCACGCATAGCACAAGGAGAAAAAGACTTTAGCCTGATGAGAGGGCTCAGTCTCACTGCAGAAGCGATGAAACTATCGCACGCAATCGAACTTGCAGAAAGCCAAGGCACCTACGCACTCAACGAATACCTCGACAAGCTGACCCAGCAGGCAGCGACGACAAAAGTCAAGGCGGTGCAGAACCTTGTCAAAGACCAATCATTCCGCTCTGCAAAAATCCTTGCAGAGCAGCTGCAAACAGAAGGAATTGAGCACCCAAAACTTGCCATACTGATCTCTATAGTCAAGAAGGAGCTTACCGAAGAAAAAAGGAAGATCATCATCTTCAACCAATACCGCGACCAGGCAGAGACAATATCAAAGGCGCTCACAAAAGAGGGGATTACATCGACTGTTTTTGTAGGGCAGCAAAAAAAGAAGAATTATGGACTATCCCAAAAAGAACAAAAGAAGATACTTGACTCCTTCGCAAGGGGAGAATTTTCCTGCCTGATCGCGACAAGCGTCGCAGAAGAAGGGCTTGACATACCAAAAATCGACGCGGTAATTTTCTACGAACCAATACCCTCTGCGATACGGACAGTGCAACGCAGGGGAAGGACTGGCCGTCTTGAAAAAGGAACAGTCTACGTCCTCATCGCAAAAGGAACAAGAGACGAAGCATACCGCTGGTCAAGTGCGTACAAGGAACGTGCCATGTACTCCGCACTAAAGAATATTCGTGCAGCACCACCTTTGCCATCTGCAGCACAACAGACACTTCCTGCATACAGCGGCATCAAGATATACACTGACTACCGCGAAAAAGGATCCCCCCTTCTCAAGGAACTCCTCAACCAAGGAGTCGATGTCTCGCTCAAGAAGCTCGACGTCGGCGACTACCTCATCTCTGAGCGCATCTGCATCGAGATCAAACGCATACCTGACTTCGTCGACTCCATCATAGACGGAAGGCTCCTCTCGCAGCTGCGCGACCTTCGCCAGTACGAAAAGCCGCTTCTCATCCTCCAAGGGGAAGAAGACATCTATGCCCAGCGAAAGATACACCAGAACGCCATACTTGGCATGATGACCACCATCGGGATAGCTTTTAGCATCCCCTTGATCCAGACCAAAACCGTCAAAGAGACAAGCAATCTCATAGCCCTCATCGCTAAACAAGAGCAGACACTATCCTCAAGCTATCATATGCATTCTGCAAAACCGCTGACGCTCAAAGAGCAGCAGGAATTCATCGTCGCAAGCCTTCCAGGCATCGGACCAGCACTTGCAAAACCCCTCCTTGCAGAGTTCCGAAGCGTCTCAAGACTCTTCAACGCGACCACAGACGACCTCAAACAAGTCCCCCTCATAGGGCCAGTAAAGGCAAAAAAGATCAAAGAAGTCATCGACTCTCCCTATGGCGATGCGAAGATCACTTAAAATAGCAACCTTTTTAAGAATCCTCTTCTAGGAACAACGCATGGCTGCTGACATAATCCCTCTCACGCACGGAGACCTCCTCCTTCGGATAGTCCTTGCTGCACTCGTAGGAGTCGTCATCGGCTGGGAGCGCGAGAAAGTAAACAGGCCAGCAGGCCTTCGCACCTATGCGCTCGTCTGCGTCGGAAGCGCACTCTTCACCATCCTCTCCATCGATGCCTTCGGAGCGGCAGATCCCTCAAGGATCGCTGCGCAGATCATCACCGGCATCGGCTTCCTTGGCGCAGGGACCATATTCAAGTACAAGAACAAGGTCCTCGGACTCACGACTGCGGCAGGCCTCTGGGCGATCGCAGGCGTCGGCATGGGATTTGGTGCAGGATACTACTTTGCCACAAGCATCGCAGCAATCATCATCTTCTTCCTTCTTCGCTTCAACAAAGCAAGCACCACCAGGAGAATCGTAGAACACGAAGTCATGGAAATAAAGGAAGAGACAAAAAAATTCACCCATCTCCACAGATTATCTAAAAGAAAGAGGGCAGAGACGAAAAAACGCCACCTTCCGAAGTAAATATTTATAAAACGACCCTGCTTCTATGCTTTTTAGGTGATATCATGGGAATCATAAAAGAATTCAAAGAATTTCTCAACGAATACAAGGTCATGGGCCTTGCAGTGGCATTCATCATCGGTGTCGCACTCACCGTGCTTGTCCAATCACTTGTCAACAACATAGTCATGCCCATCGTCACACCATTCATCCCGGGCGGCGCATGGCAGACAGCAACATTCACTCTCGGGCCAATCGTCATCGGCTGGGGCGCATTCCTTGGAGCAGTCCTCAACTTCATCATCATCGCTCTTGTCGTCTTCCTGATCGCAAAGAAAGTGATGAAGGAAGAAAAGGTCGCGAAGAAGTAAAAACCCGTATAATCGGCATTTTTCGTCCATAAGCTTTATAAACTACCTGGCGCTCTTTCACTCTAGAGGTGGTCCACATGTTATGGTACATCATCATCGGAATTGTCGTGCTGCTGCTGCTCATCATCATAGGCATCTATAACGGACTTGTGACTCTTCGTGCGCGCATCGACAATGCATGGAGTCAGATCGACGTGCAACTCAAGAGAAGATTCGACCTCATCCCAAACCTTGTCGAGACAGTCAAAGGCTATGCCAAGCACGAGCGGAAAGTCTTTGAGAACGTCACCAAAGCAAGGGCGGCAATGGGAGATGCTAAAACCCTGCCACAGAAGGCAAAAGCAGACAATATGCTCACAGGAACGCTCAAGACCCTCTTTGCCGTCGCTGAGAACTACCCACAGCTCCAGGCAAACCAGAACTTCCTCCAACTCCAGGAAGAGCTCTCAGGCACAGAAAGCAAGATCGCCTACTCCAGGCAATTCTACAACGACTCTGTCCTCAAACTCAACACGCGCATAGTGACCTTCCCGACCAACATCATAGCAAACATGTTCAGGATCGTTGCACGGGAATACTTCAAGACAGAAGGAAAGGAAGAGAGAGAGCCTGTCAAGGTCAAGTTTGACGAATGAAGACAGACTTTTACACCGAAATCTCTGCAAACAGGTGGAAGACATTCTTCCTCCTCTTCTTATTCTCCCTAGTCATCATAGGATTAGGGGCGGCATTCGGACAGGTCCTCGGAAAGGGGATGGCAATAACAGGAATGGTGATCGCATTTATCATCTCCATCATCATGATCACCGTCAGCTTCTACTCTGGCGACAAGACAGTCCTATCCATCAGCCGCGCAAAGGAAGTGACAAAAAAAGACGACCCCTTCCTCATCAACACTGTCGAAGGTCTCTCTATCGCAGCAGGGATACCTATGCCGAAGGTGTATATCATAGAAGAGACGTCCATCAATGCCTTTGCGACAGGAAGGGATCCTGAGCACGCATCCATCGCAGTGACGACGGGCGCAAGAAAACGGCTGAATCGGACTGAACTTGAAGGGGTGCTTGCCCACGAGATGAGTCACATCAAGAACTTCGACATCAGATACATGATGCTTGTCGCAGTCATGGTCGGAGTCATCGTCCTCTTCTCAGACATCATGTTTCGCACCTTCCTTTGGGGAGGAGGAAACAACGACCGAAAAGGAGGAGGCGGAGCAGTATTCATCATCATAGCGATCGCACTTGCCATCCTCGCACCCATCATCGCACAACTCATCAGACTTGCCGTATCACGGAAAAGGGAATACTTGGCGGACGCATCAGGAGCGCAACTTACACGCTACCCTCCGGGACTTGCAAACGCCCTCAAGAAAATACGGGACGACCATGACAAGGTCGTCGACACTGCAAACAAGGCAACAGCACACCTCTACATAGAAAACCCGCTTCGCAACAGGAGAAGCTTCCTCAACAACATGTTCTCCACACACCCAGACGTGAACGAACGGATCGCACGACTGGAAGCGATGTGATGCTATGGCACCAACCTTAGATGAGGTCATACGATCAAGCCCGGTCATCATCCATAAAGGGCGCTACGCATATCTCAAAGGGAAGGATAAGGAACTCAAGAACCATTTTCTGTTGGCACAAGACAAAGACGAGATCACGATCGTCACAGAAGAAGCCAATATCAAAAACACAAAGTACGAGAAAGACGTGAAATGGTTCAAACTCTTCGAATTCAAGGTGGCGATACCATTTCTCTCTCCCGGTTTCTTGGCCAAGATAGCGCAAACCGTCGCCGATAAAAAACTCAACATCCTCATCGTCTCCACATTCTCGAAGGATTATGCGCTCATACGTGAAGAAGACAAAACCATCGCAATGAATGCGCTAAGAAAGATAGGGTTCGTAGTTTCGATAGAAAAATAAATGCTCTCTATATGTATCTTCTCACTTTTTTCGAATATTCGATATACGCCATCCCGAAGCGCTTCCTCAAGAATCGCTCTTCAGATAGCACAATGAAATGATGAATGACAGCACCACAAACAGCAATAATCAACACGAAGACATTAGCGATATAAATTATAGAAGAGAGCAGCATCAGAAAAATACCAAGATACACAGGATGCCGCGAAAAACGATACGCGCCCTTCACCTTCAAAGAGGTCTTGCCTCCCGGAAGCCCGACTCTAAGACTGTCCCCTAACGAAGAAAGACTCCAAACCAGTATCAGTGCACCCAAACAAAGAACAAACAATGACAACAATTCAGCGCCATATGAGACAGGAATTTGCCTCACCACTCCAAACCCCGCCTCAACTACCTGAAACGCAAGGGCAAGAACGACACAGCCCTTTCCCACATAAAAAAGAACAGAAGGAAGCGGAGGCTTTCCAACCACACTTTCCGTTTTCCTCCCGACACCACCTGCCACAACCAAAAATACGACAATAATAGCATAAATGGCCAGCACCAGCAACTCGATCATGCTTTGCCCTCGCTAATCTCCTTCCCTTGACCATTCTTCTCTTCAACTCGCTTCTTCTCTACAGACGCCTTTGCTGCGACTGCATCCTTCTTCCTCCTCCCCTTCTTGTTCTGGCCAGTCAGCCTCGCCTTCAGCTTTGCATACTGGGCAGGATTCTTTATCCTTGCACAGAACGAATCAGGCGTGCATACGCCAAAATCCTTGTAATACGCGGCATTATTGCAATTCGGCGGCAGGACCTTCTGCGCATAACGGAGCTGCCCCTTGATCACCACCTCGCGCAAGTGTTCTGGATTATTCTTGTTCCACGCATGCGCATATTCTTCAATCTTCTCCTTTGGCCAGTTCATGCTCATGAGAAAATTACGCAGGATAAACAGGCTTCTCTTTCGTCCATCCTTGACACCCCTCTGAATGTTGAAAATGCATGGCGGAAAGAACGCCTCCGGAACGGCATCAGTCGAATCAAGATCATCAAATACCCTCCTTGCCTTTGGAACGTCCTTCTCCTGCTTTGGCTGGAAATCAAAAGCCTGCACGATAAGACCTGAAGCCTCCCCAGGAACAATCCCTGTCCTCTCCAAGAAGCCATGCTGCACAACAACCTTGTCAGGCTCAGCATCACTCCTCCTGAATTTTAAGATATCTGCCGGATCAATAGGGACACTGGCCAGACCTGATTTTTCATGCAAAGAATACGGTGCACGATACATATGCCTGCTCGCGATGAGAATAGTGTCTATGGCAAGGAATCTCTCAACCTGCAAGACGCTTTTTCCCATCTCCTGCCTGAACAATTCATCTGCAGGAATCCCTGTCTTTGCAGCAATATGTTCAGTCCTTGCGTTCTCCAGCTTCAAAATAGCTTTTCCAAGAGGATCACGGATCAGGAACTTCACATACGCAGCAATACGCTGCGGCGCCTCAGGAAACAACAATCGCGTCTCAGTCCCTTGAATGTGCGAAGGAAATGCCTCAAAAGGGACGCCGATATGAAATCCCTTGTTCCCCGAGAACTTGCACGTCACAGAAAGGATCCGATGGTGCTGCAATGCCTTAATAGTATAATATGCTGCAAGCGTGGAATATTCAAGAACACTGCAGTCAATATCCAAGACCAGATCCCAGCCAATGCGCAATGCGTCAAGCTCGCGCCTGCTCATCTCCTGCTTCAGATGCAAGGGATTTCTCCAACGTTCCTCAGACACATGAAAACTCATCGCCTTATTCTTCGCAAACTCCAATACATCAGCAGGATACAACAGCACATCGGGCCTTCTCCCAAAACTCTCCTCATACCGCACACCGACCTCTTTATCCTTGGCATGGGCGACCATCGCCTGCCTGATATCCTCTCGTTTATAATAGGACAATGAGCTGCTGAGATCCATACTCCTATAAATCAACCCAATTTTAAAAATGTTCACCTCTCCGCGGCCATCGAGACAAATCTTTATATAATAGTAACCCCGCAATCTTTGCAATGCGCACCAACAAGACACTCATCATCCTGTTTGCCGTCCTTCTCATTGCAGCACTACTTACCTCTTGCGCATTCAAACCTAAACCTAAAGGGAGCAAATTCAAATGTCCGGACGGAAGGATTGTCCTTAACCTCACTGAATGCGAAGACGTGCAAGAGCAAGACAACACAACACAGCAACCCAACATCACCCGTCCACCAATCATCAATACCACGCAAAATACCACCCGCAACTTCTCCACTCTCCGTAAAAAAGAAGAGAACACCACCGCAAATGCCACAGGAAATTCCCTTCCCAACCTCAACGGCTGGTCAATAGAAGAAATCATCGGAGGCATGAGCTCCTATAATGAAAAATTCATCGGAGCATTCGGAAACCAGATCAGCTATACTTCTGACGGAAAATCATACAGCATAGGAACAGGCTATAAATCCCTCCCCGACCCGTTCTGGATAGCACGGGGCCCATACCACGCAGGAGTGAAGGAATACAATGTCAACAGCTTTCGCACATCCCTGCCGCAAACGCCGTATGAATTCTACGACATGGTGCAAGGAAAGCACAACGACTCCAAATTCAAGCTCGTCTACCCTGACCAATGGACAGAATGGGACAAGATAAAATGCGAGAAAACGCCTTCCTGCAGAACCATTGAAGCAGTCACCTGCACCAAGGAAAACCACACCCTCACCGTGTGGACACATAACACTCCCGGACAAGCATACACCGAAGCCACCAGATACACCATGCAAGCAGTGGATGACAAACGAGAGACGCTGACGACATTTGAGCAGTTTTATTGTACGCCAGTGTAACATTTATATAATTGATTCCTCTCCTTCTCTGTATAATGGAATACGTCAACAAATGGTTCGAATATATGGCAAGACTGAGGCAACAGCAAGAATACAACCAAGAGGACATCGCCCGCCTCGAAATACAGAACAGACACATCGGGAAGCGCTGGACAGAAGCATACATTCGTGAGTCACGATGGAGCGATCTTGAATCGATGACCGATGATCAACTCAGTCTAGAGACAAGATCGGACAAATGGAAACAAGACCCGGTCTATCAAACCATAACTGCCGCCCTGGCAACCGCCGCTCCTGAGAAAAAATATCAGCTCGAATCAATGAAACGAGCAATGGAACAGAGAACCATGGCAGAGACGCAATATCTCCTGCTCGTTGATACGTCTGTCGATGACCTTATAGCGGACGAACTTGCAATTGCTGGAAAATAACTATTAAACACTGAAAACAGCAAGGGATGTTTATGTACTCGAGTCTGTGATTAGATGTTTCTGCCCTCCTCTCCCTGCCAACCGACCTAGGTAACTGCCAATCTGATTCATCTCGATACCTTTAAAAGAAAAGC
>JAGVFV010000035.1 GCA_020057445.1 archaeon
AACGGCTCAATAATCCTCAGCATTCGGTTACCATCGCCATCGTCGGGAAATATGTTGATTTGACCGAATCGTACAAGAGTCTTAACGAGGCATTGCGTCACGGCGGGATTCCTCACAATACCCGCGTCAATTTAAAATTTATTGATTCCGAAAAGATAAATGATACCAGATGCAAAAGTCTCCTCTCCGGTGCCGACGGTATTCTGGTGCCGGGCGGTTTTGGGCCCCGGGGGATTGAAGGGAAAATTTTAGCGGCCAACTATGCAAGAACTCATTATATTCCATATTTTGGTATCTGCCTTGGCTTACATGTCGCCGTCATCGAATATGCCCGCAATGTGGCAAATATGAAAGGAGCGCATAGCGAAGAATTCGACTGCGATTCGCCATTCCCGGTTATCTACCTGATGTTGGAGTGGTTTGATGAAAAAACATGCTCTATACAGAAGCGGGATAAAAATTCAGATAAAGGCGGAACCATGCGTCTTGGCGCATATGAGGCGATCCTTCGGCAAGGGACAAGAGTGCACTCCCTTTACAATGCCACATCTGTATCAGAACGCCACAGGCACAGGTTCGAAGTCAACCCAAAATATCATGAGACACTTGAGAAACACGGCCTTGCGCTTTCAGGCATGAGCCCTGACGGAAGGCTTGTCGAATACATCGAGATGAAAGACCATCCGTATTTCGTCGGCACGCAGGCGCATCCAGAACTGAAATCGACCCTTCTCAAGCCAGCGCCATTGTTCTGCGGATTTGTGGAAGCGTGCATGAAGAAAGGAATATAGCACAGGAAACGTATATAAACCTGGCACCATTCACAAAGATCATGGACCGAGGCCTTCACATCTACCAAGAGCAAGGGCAATACCTGCTGCTCTCTGCAAACCTCGACGAAGTCGCAGAATACCTCTACGACCATTCGCCGTTCTCCCACGGAAACTACAGCAGGCTCGAAGACGACCTCCTGAAAAACTTCCAGGAATTCAACAACAGGCTCATACGGAGGGACATCCTTGACGAAGAATTCGACCAGGAGTGCTTACGCATCATCCTCCAATATCAATTCATTCCAGGCCTCCTCGGCGTGGATGTTACCTCTGAACGCGATATATTTATAGAGTACATGAGAAAAGAATATAATATCAAGGATCCTCTCGCCATACATTTTCAGGAAGATGTACGCGAACGGTTCCCCGTAGAACAGATTGTCCAGATCATCACTGACGGAGACATCTTCAGGCACAATATCCCCCACGGCATCCGCGGACGCATACACCGTCAGGCAAGAGTGGAACTCTCAAAGCTAGAACATGGCTATTCCCTCGAACAGCATCTCGTCACTCTCGGCTACTGCTTTGTCCTTGGCCCTGCCTTTGGCTGGAAAGCGGACGAATTCAAGGAACAATTCCACAAATCAACACGAGGACGGCCAGAATACGTGATCACGCTGCCGTGGGAAGTATATGCATCGGAAAGCGAAGAAGATACGTAACCTTTTTAAATGACCTCCTTATCCTTTCTCCTATGGTAATCCAAGAATGTTTGGCACTGAAGAAAAACATCGCAAATGATAAGGGAGCTGTCACCTTCGACTGTCCAAACTGCGGCAACTACAAGATCATCCGCTCACGAAAAGCACGGGAGATCGTGGCAAAATACATCTGCCCGTCTTGCGGATTCAGCGGTCCAAACTAGAACTGCTGACAGACTGCTTTCTGGTATCAGAATGAGGAAAGCTTACCACAATATTCGATCACCATGGCACAAGCAATAGTCACGATAAAAATCATGCCCGTAGACCCTTCTATCGACCTTAAGAAAATAGAGCATGAAGCGACGACGATGCTTGACCAAGAGATCGGCAAAGGAGACCGCCGTGTGGTGATAGAACCTATCGCATTCGGACTGAAAGCGGTCAACATCACCTTTGTCATGGACGAGAAAAGAGGAAGCCCAGACCCGATCGCAGAGAAGCTCGAGAAGATAACAGGAGTCCAGTCAGCGACAGTGACTGATGTCAGACGGGCGATAGGATAACTATTTTCTCTTTTTTTCCAACTCTCGAAAAATATCAAGAACCTCTTTCGATTTAATATATTTTCCCGCATTCTCCCAGAACTCATCAAGAGTCCTCGAGTCAACCTGCGATTCATACTCCACTGCCTGAAAGACCATCTCGAGCTTGTCAAGTTCTTTTAGAAATCTGGCCATCTCTGTCTTTTGGTCATTAGATTCCAAAGCAAGTTCTCGTAATTCCTGATTGATTGCAAAGAGTTCATTTACTACTGCATTCTCTTTTTCATTCTGCCAAACTCGTTTCCTCTTATCGCTTGAGGCACCAGATTCCCAAACAATATCACCCAACTTAGTCTCTCCAGCTTCCTCAAGAAGCGCCATCTTGACCAACCTATTCCTATCCATCCCTTTTGGAAGTGGACAAGTCAATGCGAGAATAGCCACACCATAAACATGATCCGCAACACTCTCCGGATCCTTTATCCCCTTGCGTAGCCAACCCTGACGGAGAACTGTTTTTAGTTTCATCAATTCTGTATAGACTGATATATCATCCATCATTCCAAGAAAAGACACTGGTTTAAATAAATTATGACCATACTCCTGCAATCCTCTCCCCGCAATTGCAGGTCTCATTCTTGAAGTCTTTCATGACTGTCACGTCATGCCAGCTCCTCTTGATGAGCACTGTCTTGCATTTCGGGCAATAGGTCGACGAATGCTCGTCATCGAGAATGTTTCCGACATAGACGAAATGCAATCCTGCATTCTTCCCGATGTCATATGCGCGGAGAAGCGACTCTTTCGGAGTAGGACTGACATTGTCCATCTTGTACTCAGGATGGAAGGCAGTCACATGCCAAGGAATATTCTTGTCGACTGCGGCGATGAACGCGGCGATCTGTCCCAATTCCTCGTCAGAATCATTCTTCCCAGGGATGACGAGCGTCGTGATCTCCAGCCAAATGCCAAGCTTGTGCGCGTGCTTGATCGTCTCAAGGACGGGCGCAAGCTTTGCCTTGCAAAGCGACCGGTAAAAATCCTCGTTGAAGGATTTCAGGTCGATGTTCATCGCATCAAGATATCCCTTCATCTTGTCAAGCGCCTCTTCCGATTCATACCCGTTTGATACAAAGATGTTCTTCATCCCTTCTTTCTTCGCAAGCTTCATCGTGTCAAATGCATACTCAAAGAATATTACCGGCTCATTGTACGTGTATGCTATTGCAGGGATCTTCTCCCGCACACAGGTCTCGACAATCTTCTGAGGAGAGAGCTCATACCCGAATTCGCTCACTTCAACATCCAATAGTTCTTGCTGCTTTTCCTGGAGCAGTCTCTTCTTCACTTCCTTGCTTGCCTGGGACAGGTCCCAATTTTGGCAGAAGTCGCAGCCGAAATTGCAACCGACAGTACCGACAGAAAGGATCTTCGAACCAGGCAGGAAATGGAAGAGCGGCTTCTTCTCGACAGGATCAGTATGGATTGCAGATGCCTTGCCGTAGACAAGAAGATAGAGGACGCCATCCTTATTCATGCGCACTGCGCAGATGCCAGAATTTCCCTCAGGAATGATGCAGGCATGCCTGCAGGCGGTGCATTGCACTTTTTTTCCTGCAAGTTTTTTGAATAATGTACAGCGATGCATGCTGTGACAGAAGTGTTTTTTCTATTTAAAACATGCGCTAATGGAGTAAACGACATTGTTTTTAATATTATTTTGTTCCGTTTACTATATAGTGAAGGACACAATTTATGACTTTTTCTGTCCTTCACTAATGGCTTATCCGTCCTGGATAGATGCAACCTTCGACAAAATCAGGAGGTATCTGCGCAATCTGCAATGCCCGATCGCAAGTTTCTTCGAGAGAATGGTAAATGATCAGGTTAGGACAATCCTGCGAAAGCCTGCGCTCGATATATCTTCTTCCCGTGAAACCCTCTTCGATGCCAAGCGCAACAGTCCGATGGAACAGGCCATCCGCTTCCAAGCGCCCCTTCCATTCGCCAAGCTCATATCTTGTCGTCTGTGCGAAGGGCCGATCGCAACCATGATCTGTTTCCTTCGCAAGCCAGAACAGGATCGCACCCCATTCTGACGCCATCTTCAGATGGGCTGTCTCCCAATCAACCTGTTCCTCAAACCATTCTTTTGGAAAATGCTTATGCCTATACTCATCCATGCCAGATCTTCTCGGATTGGCAATAATAATTGACGGATCCTTATCAAAGAGATATGCTGCAGCTCTTGCCTGCCAATCGGGAGCGCCCCTGATCGGGCCTGCTAAGAAGATAATGGGAGTGTCAGTGTCCTCAACATATGTCGGCGGGGTGATGAGTGTTGCCATAGGAAGGGGAATGCGTCATCATATAAAAATGTTGCAGATTCAGGATTCTTCCATCACTTCTGCCCTCAGTTCATCAAGCACGTACGGTTCAAAGATGTCAAGATACGGCCTTATCTTCTCGAGCAGAGTCCTGCCGGCGAGGCGCTGATGGATCGTGATGCGATAAGGACCTTGAAGCACTGCTTCAATATCTTGTACATTGTAGCCGATCGCATATGGCATAGATGAACCAATGAGGCTGGCCTGTTCTGAAAGCAGCAGGAGCGCCTCCCTTCCAGGGGCATAGGCGTCATTCACCAAGATAAGCCGCGTCCCGTGGTCATGCATGCACTTCGACACCTCTGCGGCGACATCCATTCCAGTCTCGCCAGCGACAAAGAATGCAGACCTGCCGATAGTCTCCTTCACAAGATTCGTCAATTCGATATTCTCAGGATTGGGTTCATCGACGATGATGAGTTTCAATGGTTCCATGAGAGAAAGGAGTACTACAGGAATTATAAATGTTTCTTGTTCATGACCGATATGAAGTGATGCGCTTATTCTTTGAGCGCTTTAATAAATTCGTCAAGTGTTGCATCAGATCGCAAACCCACGTCAGAGAAATGCGTCCGTGCACAAGCATATCCTGCTTTTTTTAGCCTTTCCATCACCTGTGCTGTCTTTGGGATGTCCTTGACTTTGAATCTCTTGCACAGCGCATGGATGTCGTAAAAACCAACAGTGTGCACATGAGACTCCTCCACGAGAAGAGAGAGGAATCTCTTGTTCGACGCATCCACCTCTGCCTCGACCATCTTTTTCAAGAGAGATTCATCAAAGAGCGGACCGTTCCAGAGCGGGCCGGCATCCTTGCCAAACCAGGAGAACATCCCGTGCTGCTTGACGATCGTATCGATTTCCTTCTTCGATTTTTTGCAATGGAAAAAGATGCGCATGTAATGGTCACGGTCATACGAGAAGATGGGAACGAGCGCCTTCTCATATTGAGCGCCGACAAGTTGCGCTTTCCGGATCAGGATGCGAAGGCCAACTTCATGCATGAGCTCGTTGTGCATGGGCTCGCTCCAATACTTCCTCCTGCAGGCAGATGGATATGTGCCGCAGAGCGCGCTCGTGTCTGTCGCAGTGACCGCAAGGATGCCTTCCCTTGCAAGGCGCATGCAGGCGGCGTCGAGAAAGGGATTCGGGCTTCCGAAGGGGTCGATATCGATGTAGTCGAACCCTGGCGAGAGCAGGAGGAAGAGGTTCGCGTCAATGCTCGAGAGCAGGACCTGCTTGTTGTACGCTGTAAACGCAGACTCAATAATGTCTCGCTGGAAACCAGTGGTTGTCCGCATCTTCTCCTGCCTGCCGAAAAAAGAGGATACCTGCACGTCTTCAGGATGGACATCATTTAACAAGAGAGATTCATTCACCTCTGACATGAATCTCGGATTGTAATCATTCATCCAGACCGAAGCGATGATGTCTTCGGGCAATTCCTTCAACAGGCGGATGCCTCGGATGCCGCTTCCTGCAAGCGGATCGCCTATCTTGAGATCCTCCTTCCCAAGCGCCTTGAGCAGGAGGACAGTCATATCCCTGTTGAACCTCATCACCGGGTTATAGAATACGGGAAGTTTCTTCGAGATCTTCTCCTCTTCAGAGAGGCTTAAAGTGACTGCACCTTCATGGATGGTCCGCATGCATACAGAAAACCGATCCTCATTTATAAAGAATTGGCAAAACACAATAGCATTTAAAAACCAATCCTCATTTATAATTCCCATGACACAGATCAGAAGCCCCATCGTCAGCGTACTTGGTCATGTAGACCACGGCAAGTCATCACTACTTGACGCCATACGCGGATCGAACATCGTCGCTACAGAGGCAGGGGCGATCACGCAGGCGATCGGAGCCTCCATCATCCCTCTTGATGTCATCAAGAAAAAATGCGGAAAGCTCCTTGAAAAGCTCGACATGACATTCACCATCCCAGGACTCCTCTTCATAGACACGCCAGGCCACGCCGCATTCACATCTTTGCGCAAACGCGGAGGGAATCTGGCAGACATCGCGATCGTCGTCATCGACATCAACGAGGGATTCAAGCCCCAGACAATAGAGGCTATCGAGATTCTCCGGGCTGCAAAGACGCCATTCATCATCGCGGCAAACAAGATCGACCTCCTTCCCGGCTACAAGAAATTTGACGACTCATTCCTTGTCGACGTCGGAAAGCAGGCACCGCAGGTGCAAGAGCTCCTCGACACGAGGATATACCAGCTCCTCGCGACGCTTCACGAGAAATTCCACATTGCATGCGAGCGCTTCGACAGGGCAGACTTCACCCAACAGGTGGCAGTCGTCCCTGTGTCTGCAAAGCAGGACATCGGCATCCCTGAGCTTCTCATGGTCCTCACAGGACTTGCCCAGAAATTCCTCGAAAAGAGCCTGAAGCTCGAGGTGTCTGGCCCGGCGAAAGGCACAATCCTTGAAATCAAGGAAGAAAAGGGACTCGGGACAACGCTCGATGTCATCATCTACGACGGCACGCTCAAGGTCAACGACATCATTGTCATCGGCGGGACAGAAAAGCCAATCGTCACAAAAGTGCGGGCGCTCTTCCTTCCAGACCCCCTTGCAGAGATGCGTGACAAGAAGACAAAATACAAGCCAGTGAAAGAGATCGCGGCATCCTGCGGAGTGAAAGTCTCTGCGCCAGACATCAAGGACGCCATCGCAGGCATGCCGATCCGCGCCACAAGCGCTGAATCACTCGAACAGACAAAACAAGAGATCCAGGAAGAGATCAACGAAGTGCTCATCGCGACAGACAAGGAAGGACTCATCATCAAGGGAGACACGCTTGGAAGCCTCGAGGCGCTCACGCTCCTCCTCCGCGAAAAAGGGATCACCATCAGGAAGGCGTCAGTCGGGCCCATCTCGAAAAAAGACATCTCTGACGCAGAATCGGCAAAAGACCCCTTCCAGGCAGTCATCCTCGGATTCAACATCCCTGTCCAGCCGTCCACGGACAAGATCACGATCATCGTCGGCAACATCATCTACCAGATCATCGACGACCTGCTCGCCTGGAAGGTGCAGCAGAAAAAGACACTTGAAGAGAAGGAGCTCGACTCCCTTGTCCGCCCCTGCAAGCTCGAGGTCTTGAAGAACTGCTGTTTCCGGCAGAACAACCCTTGCGTGCTCGGCATCGAGATCATGGCAGGAGTGCTTCGGCCGATGACCCCGCTCATGAGCAAGGGGCGGTCCATCGGACTTGTCAAGAGCATGGAATGCGAAAACGAGAGCATCGGGCGGGGTGACAAGGGAAAACAGTGTGCGATCTCGCTTCCTGACGTTACGTTCGGACGGCAGGTGGCAGAAGGAGACATCCTCTATGCAGACGTGCCTGAGGAGGACTTTCGCAGGATGAAGAAACTCGCAAGTCTCCTCAAAGAAGAAGAAAAACAGGTCCTTCGAGAGCTTGCGGAGATTAGGAGAAAAGAGAACGTCGTCTGGGGCATATAATAATCCCGTCAAGGAATACTCAAAACTATGAAAGAAGTCCGCATCCAGAACAGCAAGGAAGTCAAGCGCATCCATGCGCAGCTTTTCGACCAGTTCGGATTCTCAGATAAGCTCCCGTATGTCTTCCTCCTCTCGAACAGGGACCGGCTCAACATCATCCACCGCGACATGGAACAGCTCCCTCTCGACCAGCTTCGCCTCGACAGCCTCGGCCTGTATTTCGCGACGATCACTGATGGAGAGCTTCGCCTCTCCATCGACGGCAGCCAGATCATCGGCCCGCATGCGACAAAGAACATCGTCGAACTCTCAGACGAGGAATTCTCCACATACATCAAGGGAGAGAACATGGAACTGCATGAGGAATATCCAATCGGGATATATCTTGTGAAGCACAGGCAGGACTTCGTAGGCTCATGCAAGATCTCGGGAAAGAAACTCACCAACTTCGTGCCGAAGGCAAGACGGCTGAAGGTCGTGAATGCGTGAACAGTGCCACCAACTGAAACTGATCCCTAATTGACCGCCATCTCCCCGTATGCATTGAGAAAGCTGCGGATGTGGTCATACAACCTGACGATCTTCCTCTTGTCGTGCCTCACCTGCTCAGGGATGGACACTCGTCCTTCGGGGAGGATCTCTGCATACAGCCGTCCCACCATGCGCTCGACCTGGCTGACGCCGACATCCCGGGGAGACGCCGCAAGCCTGACCTCAGACCTGTCAGAGAATGAATAGAAGACGCCGGCACGCTCCACTTCGATCTGGATGACCTGCTCAGCAATGTCGGATCCCGTATAAATGAAATTCTTCCTATCTCTGATCTCTACCATCATTCATCCCCCTGTGCAGGATGCTTTTTGCATATGTCAAAAACCACCGGTCAGAGACCGGTGGCATGTTACTACGATTCTGACTTCGAAGTGGTTTTTGACGCTCAGAATTCCACGAATCCGGTGATTTTTGAGCATGTCAACTAATGCCCGAGGCATTATTGACAAACCAGAAATTCACTTTGTGAATTTCTCAGTTCAACAGATTCCACGCTGACCACTCATCAGAGATGCAAAGAAATCGAAGATTTCTTGCACAAGAAATGCTGTGCATTTCTTTGTGAGTGGAATTCTGTTGTTTAAATGTTACCTGGCCGTGTTCTGCCTCTAGAGTACGGACTGACCAGGGGTGTCCGTTCAAAAAAATCAGTGACCCAAAAGAACTTGAATGCTCCCCTCTGGAATTCCTCCCACTCAATTATTGCATCCTCTGCTTTTCGTTTCTCATACAGGTGATGCTGCAAGTCTCCCTCATAATTCATCTTCTCAGTCTCCCAGTTCAGCAGATGACCTTCTGCAAGGACACGGCACGCATCAAACACCTGCTCTCTCATGAACATGCCTTCACTTCCAGAATAGATATGCTCATCCTGGAACAGCCTATGGTCAGAACGGGGGACAAGCCAGTTCTTCTCTAGCTCATCTTCAAGCGCCCTCGCATCAGTGATTCCCTGAGCTTTTCGCTCCGCGACCACTGCGCGCCGTATGCCTGCATTAAAGACTTCCCTGTGAGGGTTGTCCATAGTATACATGAGATCCTGATAAATATTATTTAGCACGAACAACGAATACTCTGTAATCCCATTCTCCCTGCAAAATGCATCGTGCGGCGTCAGGGTGATCACCTTGAAACGATACAGGTCCCAGATGGGCTCAGGCATTTCTGACGAGAGACGGTCGACCAGCTTGAACATGAATGATTCCCCGCTCTTCATCCCCCCGCGGATGGAAAAGAGCTTGTATTCCTTCAGATGGAAGGGTGCATCAAAAGATGTCGATATAGACACTGTTTTCTGCTTGCCATGTCGTTCGCAGTACTGATAATACAGCGAGTGCGAGCGGCCCTTCCTCAGATTGTCGAAAGCATCCCGCTCAAGCACATATGATTTTTCATCAGGGAACTCTCGCCTCCTTCGCATAGGATCGCACTCATCACACACGTAATCGACGCGAAGCGAAGGCATGAGTTCGATGCTCTCTGTACCCTTTGGATCGATCGTCTTTTTCACCCGAGGGATGACCTTTTGCATAAGATACTCTGAAAAATATTCCTCTCCCCTCTGCATATCCGAAGTGAACAGCTCGCGCACATGCCTGACACGCTCCTCAGGATACTTTTCACAGAGCTCGTGATACGTATCATCCCTGGAAAGGTCACGCATGGCATCAAGAGTCTTCTCAAGAATCCTCGCCTCAAGACGGGCTTCCTTTCCTGTGAAGAGGGGAGAGATGAGAATCATGGAACGCACCCCATGAAAAGGCAATGACGATCAGTCCGAGACCAAATAACTGTCATAGGCAAGTCCAGCCCTCCGTTGTTACCTGTTGATTGTGCCATAGAACATCTCAAAAGTTCCTGATGATGCGATACGGATCCATATAGTTCAGTTCAGCAAGCCGGTGCACCGCAAGGATCCTGCTGAACAGCTCTGAAGATGACCGCAAGCGGATAAATTCATCCTTCGAGCTGCTTCTCTCTTCCAAAGTCATGTCCTTCTCCCGCACGAGCAGGCGAAGACCCCGTAATGTCCCGTCAGGATCATCATCCGGATGGGTCGACTGCTTCTCGCCTTTCTGACGTTTACGGGCAACATCATATCCTTTATGGTCATATTCCACAAATTTCCGAATCTTCCTCTCGATCACGCTCTCTGAAAGGCTCTCTCCCCTACTGCTTCTCATGACGTATTCAAGCATCTGTCCTGTCTCAGGCAAGATGAAGTACATCATCGCCTTTTTAAGAAGGACGTGTGCAGAGGTGTGATATTCCTCTCCTTCGAAATTCCCGGACGCATATTCCTGCGAGAGGGCATTGAACAACTGGATCGACTTATACATGATCTTCAGCCTCTTTTTCAAGGAAAACACGCTCTCTCCTTGTTCGAGGATATCATCAAAATCAGTGCTATTATAGATCGAATCGCATGGTTTGTCAATACAGACACCAGCACGGACAAGCGGATACTGCTCTTTTCTTTTCTCTTCGCATGATTCCCAACGCCTCAACGCCTCCTCTATCGTCCTTTTCTTCACCGCCTTCTTGAAATTCTTATCCCATGACACGCCCATTGGTTTAGTCAGATGGACAGAGGTGTATCGTACAGCGTCCACGAGATCGAGCAGGTGCGAATTAGGCTCCATGCCCGCTTCTACCGCGTGGAGAATCATATAGTTCTTGATCCTCTTGTCTGCAGTCTTGAACTTCTTCTCAGGATCATACGCCTCATGAAGATGTCTCTTCAGCTCCTTCCTTTTCTGTTTCGACAATCCGCGTATATCTAGCTTCTTCAAGCGGTCATCCAGGAGCTCACGTACATCATGACGAAGGGCGGAGAGCTGGTTGACGACAATAATATCCTTGTCAAGACTGAAATAGTGACCGAGGAATGAGGCTGCACGGGCCATGCCTATCGGGTGAAGGACAGCAAAGTCTATCTGATTCAATCGCTTGTCATCTAAATACGTCTCAACAATGACATCCATGCTCTTTCTCCTCAGGAAATCCTCCTGTGAATCAGGCACATATCCGTATGGTGTGATGATCGAAGAGAGCTCTATAAGCAGCTCTTCATGCAAAGCCATGAGCGCGTCGTCGCTATCATAGGTGCCACGGTCAGCGCCCTTGATCTTCTGGATGGCACGAAGCTCTGCGATGATCTCCTGCGTGCGCTCCCTTTTATCACCAAGAAAGAGCTCGCTATGCAATTCCTCGAAAAAAGAGCGTTCCTCTTCAGATATCCTCACGAGAAGTGACTGATCATATGAAGCGCCTCCTTCTGCAACAATACCAGCAGTATTGAGACGTTCCTCGAGCAGTCTCCCGTGCTTCTCATCCTTGACAAGGACGCTCCGTCCTTCCCGCACAAGACGTGCTTCAAAATCAGTATAGATATCTTCAAACGTTAGCACAGGTCTTGTTGCCACCTTCCCACCTGGTAATCAATTCTCATTTATAACATTTTTCTCGCTTAACCACTCCGCAGGAATAAATCACTGTGGCCATGGCCCTCCATCAATAAAGCCAAGAATGACAAAGGGAATATATGCAGATATATAAATCCACCTCACGCACAATCAAAAAAATCCGACCTCCAACAGGCACAGACTGGTGGCACAAGAAACCCTGTTTGATTTCTCCACACACTCACTTCGCATAGTTTTGGCCGGATTTTTTGTTCTCATTTTCCACGAGAAAGCAGACTCCATGAAATCAGCAGTGAAATACACGGGTGGAAAATGAGATTTTATAAATATCCGCTTATTACAGACAAGCAATGGCAATCACGAACGAAAGGACTGACCTTGCAAAACAGCCTGCTTCCTTTGCTGCGACACCTTTCCAGACTGTCTTCTGGCTTTCCACCATCGAAAAGACGCTCAAACAAAAAGGGGACCTCATCCTTTTCAAGGACAAGGGAAAGATCATCGGATCTATCCCTATATTCCGAAGGAAGATGGGCATCACCATCTCCTTCTCGCCGCCTCCGGGCACTGAGACAGCCTATGGTGGGATCTCTGGCGAAAGAGCAGAAGAGCTCTATCCGCTCCTTAAAAAAGAAGTCAAGGACTTCTTCATCGTCCATCCTGGAAAAGTACAGGTGCCAGGACTTCTCTGCAAGCCGAAATTCACGATCATCACGAAGCTCGACGCAAAGGATGCTGACGAGCATTTCAGCCGGCTCAAGAAGGGACACCGGTACAACATCAGGAAGGCAGAGAAGGACAACATCATTGCTATCAAGGAAGGATATGACAAAACGACGCTTCGTGACTACTACTCCCTCTTAAAAACAACGTATAACTATAAGGGGTTCGAGCCGGCGCCTTTCGAATTCTACGAGCAGGTCATCAGCAATTTTCACAAGGAGGGCTCCTGCAGGCTCCTCGTCGCCTATTCTGGAAAGCGGCCTGTAGGCACCATCTGCGCACTCATCCATGACAGCACACTCTATTATTGGACAGGCGCGTTCCTTCGCAATCCAGAAATCACGAAATTATACCCAAATGATCTTCTGCAATGGCACATCATCAGATGGGGATACGAGCGAAAGATCCCACTCTACGACATGCTCGGAGGAGACATCCCCGGCATCCGTGATTTCAAGCTTGGATTCGGCGGAGAGCTCGTCGAGTACACGAAGATATTCTCTTCTAAGAGACTCTATCTCCTCTCGAAAGCGTACGGGAAGCTAGGGGAAGGAGTGAAGAATATGATAAGGAGAGGATAAAATTTACTTGCTCTTCTCAATCTTCTCTATTATCCCGGGCACTTCCCCGATGTCGCTGATCTCGTAATCCACCCACGGATACTTTGAATCTCTCGGGAGGGATTGCTTTGTCCAGATGGTCTTCATCTTGAGCTTCTTCGCCGGCGCAAGGTCCCTGCTTGCAGAATCGCCCACCATCACGCAATGCTCGGGCCTGACCTTCAATTTCTTGCAGAGCAGAGTGAAATTCTCAAGGTGGGGCTTCTCAAAGCTAGTGTCGTCGCCAGTAACGATGGCCTTGAAGAAAGGGATAATGCCTATCTTCTTGAGTCTGCTCTGCTTGATCTTGACATTGCCGTCAGAATCAGTGATCATGCCAAGAGGAAATTTCCTTTTCAGCGTTTTTAGGACATCTTTTGTCCTCGGGTAGAGCTTTGCTTCACGTTCGATCGTCTTCCAGTACGTATCCACGCATGTGTCGATGAAGTCATAATCCCCTTCACGCCCCATGAGCGCAAGAACCTCAGTCACCCAGAGGATCCTGCTATATTCCTCAGCCCGGTTGTCCTTATGGATGCGCTTCTTCTTGATGGTGTTGAACGTGGTCAGAAAATCCCTTGGAGAGAAACCATACTCTTCTGCAATAAGGTTTGCAAGCTTGACATCAGCGACAGCCTCTGCAGGAGCAAAATCCTCCAAGGTGTTGTCAAAGTCAAAAATGATCGCCGCAATCTTCATCTCAAGAGATCATCAATGGGCTTCTTGGTCTTTGCGCCCTTGGAAAGCTTGTCAGCTTCAGCCTGCAAGTCGACACCGAGCTCTTTCAACGCGCTCACATGCATCTGCATGAGCTGCTCTACTATCTGCAGGATCTTGAGCATCTCCTGGCGTTCCTTCGCAAGAGTGGAGAGCGCTCCCTTGTGGAAACCGATCTGCTCTTCCTTGGTCACATCTGCCTTTTTCTCTGTCATAAAAATGCACCTCGACTAAGCAAGAACGATGAGGATTTATATAGTTATTGGAAGGAAGGGAAGGGTCGCATTGAAAGGTTCGCTTCGCTCACCGGGTAGCAGCTGCTCATCTCCTAGCCCATTCTCAGTTGGCGCTGCGTCCCCGAAGTCTCTGAAACAATGAAATCCGAAGGATTTCATGTTCATGAAATGCTAGGCATTTCATTGAATCCGA
>JAGVFV010000067.1 GCA_020057445.1 archaeon
CTTTAGGAAAAAAACGCAACGAGTCCCGCAGACTGCGGGTCCTCCGCTACGCTCCGGACCACGCAGAATTCTTTCGATTAAATAATAGTGCCTGTATTTTGAGTAAATCTACTACTTCAAGGAGGAAAAAATGGCTGATAATTTGGTGAAACGGATCGGAAAAACAGAGCTTTATGTTGTTGAAGGAGATATTACTCAAATCCCTGCAGATGCCATGATGACTGCTATCAATTCAGGAGGTATGTGGTTTGGAGGGATAGACGGAGCAATCCAAAGGGTTGCAGGTGGCATGTACCATTCACAGGCAGCAGACAGGATGCCTCTTTCGGATCTTCAGGTTGTCGTCGCAAAAGGGGACAGAAATCTGCATCGGGGACAGTTCAATGATGTCGTGTTTGTTGTCGATGATTTGCGTTCGCCATTGAGCAAAGTGATGTATGCAGGTCTTGAAGCGGCCCATAATCAAGGATATGATTCATTGCTTATCCCTGCAATCCGAATGGGAGTCATGGCAGGAGCTGTTGAAAAAACCCAAGAAGAGACATTTGCCCAGATTTCAGAAGGAATTGATAAGTATATGAGAACATATGATGGGAACAGCAAACTGACCAACCTCACATTTGTGGTATACAAGGATCCCTCTGTCACAAAGCAACTTAGGTCAGGCCTTGGAAGGCTCCTTCCAGGATAATATGTTCAACATTTTTATAACAGCAGAGGTTTCCCATTGAATAATGACTGCCCCTGAGCATCACGGACCAATCATCTCTGTGCGCGCCTTTGTCGAGCGCGACGGCAAGTTCCTCGTCATCAAGAGGTCTGACGGCAACGTCGCCGCAGGCAAATGGTGCCTGCCAGGAGGTGTCGTCACGTACGATCACACACCAGACCAGAGCATCACTTCGTTAGTCAAGGAAAAGACCGGCCTTGCTGCGAATAATCTTGATTTCTTGTACTATCAGGACAGCCCTCCTATGGAAGAAGGAACCCTGCACTCGCTGAACATGTATTTTGTGGCAGAAGGCAGAGGCGATGTCGTGCTGAGTCCTGTCGCTACTGATTTTGCCTGGATCTCTCCTGAAGAAGCCGCGGCATATGACCTTGCACTTCGGGGCGCTGACGCCATCCCAAAATACGTCGAGAACAAGAGGCCAAAGCTCGAACAGCTGGTCAACCTGATGAATGAAGCAGGAAGCGCCAACATACCAGTGACGTATGACATCCTGCAGGGCATCCAGGCCCTTCCTGGTTTTTTTACTCAGCTTGGCAAGGACGTGCAGGTGTTTGAGCGGGTCAGGGCAAAGGTCCATGCGCGAATGGAAGACATCCAGCTGAGCCATCTGAGGAATGGCGAGCACATCCTCACTCAGATCGAATCCCGTACAAAAGAGCCCCGGTCCATCATGGAGAAGATGATAAAGAAAGGGAAGAATCGCATCCCCAGGCACTATACGACCTTTGATGACCTGTCAGGCGTGAGAGGTGTCGTGTCCTACATCAGCGATGCGTACATGGTCCTTGATTTCCTATTGAAGCATTATCAAGTGCGCGAGATAGAGGATTTCATGGAGACGCCAAAGCACGGAGGGTATCGCGGCATCCATGTGACCCTTGAAGTGCCCATGCCAGAGGTGGATTTCCTTCCCCGATGCGAGGTGCAGATACGGACGACTGCGCAGCACGCCTGGGCCACAAAGACGCGCGAGCTCACGTACAAGCAAGGAAGTGTCTCAGATACAGACCTCTATATGTTCAACCAGCTCTCTGACCTCATGCACGAGGCTGACCTCTATGCCGACCAGCTGCTGAAACAGATGACTGATAGATAGGTTTTCGAGGTCTGGAACGTGAGTTTACAGGAATATGTGCCAGTAGTTCTCTGCGTATTCTTTTGCTGTGAATTCGAGAAGATCTGCGTAGTGTTCCTTTTCTGCCTTGAGAGGAGGGCTCTTGTCTGCCCTATGCAAGGCATCAAGATATGCTGGCCGGTTTTTCTTCCTGATGATGAGGGGAGGATATGATTGGCTCAAGAGCAGCACATTCATGAGCATGCGCCCAGTCCTTCCGTTCCCGTCCATGAAGGGGTGTATTTTTTCGAATTTGTGATGGAAGATGACTGCCCTGACAAACGGGTGCAGGTCTTTCTGCGTATCGGTCCATTTGAGGAAAAGTTCCATGTCTGTCATGACATAGGGAGCAGGGGTGGATGCGAATGCTGCTTTGAAGACACGGACTTCGTCAGTCCTATATCCGTTCCTGTTGTCGATGTTTGCGAGCAGGCCTCTGTGGATGTCCTGGATGAGGTCATGGGTGATTTCCTGCGGAGCATCCCTCAAGATGCTGTTGAAGGTCTTCTCCGTATTTTGGAGGTCGTAGATCTCCCGTAAGGTCTTGTCTTTTGGGACCCTGCTCTCGACCAGGAGATGTGCCGCCTCCTTGAGGGTTATGGTGTTGCCTTCGATGGATGTCGTGTTGAATGCGAATTCGATGATGAACTCCTTCCAGGTCTCTTGCTGTGTGAGAGGATCCTTTTTTGGGAAGCGGGTTTGGTAGTGGATGTGCGCAGCCTCGATGTTGAGCAGCGAGTCAGGAGAGAGGAATGTGCCTTTCGGCAGTTTTTCTTTTGCCTGTTCACGATAGGAATTGATGTCGAGGAATCGCTGGATGGTCTTGTATGTCTTTCTTATCTGCTCATGGTATTTTTTGGGCAATTCATCTACCTGTTCTCGCACACGTCCAAGATCAGATCCCAGATAGGCTATGTCTTTTGTGATGATCCTGTCTTTTTCACGTATCGACGCCCGAAGGTAATAGTATTCCTTGTTGCCGATGACTTTCCGATATATGTAGACCATGGTCCTCTGGTAAATGAACACTCCTATATATATTTTACCCTTTACAACCACTATAAAGCAGGGTACAGGGTAAGTTTACCCTTTACATTTAAAAATTATAATGTAAAGGGTAATACTGGGGTTTTCCAGGGCTGGAACTCGAGTTTTCTTCGGTTTTGCGTAACACATTTAAATCTCCTATCCCAAGGAAATGGGAATGGTGAAAAAGAAGGTAGGGAAAAGGAAGGTAGCACCTGTGAAGAAAGCAGAGCATCTCATACAGCCATTCACGGTCAAGCAACCCCATATCGACGAGAAGCTGAAGAAAGATCTCCTTGTTATGCAAAAGGATGAGATCACTGCGCACCATATCTATCTCCGTCTTTCGAAAAATGCGGCGGGAACCAACAAGGAATCGCTCACAGGCATTGCCGCTGACGAGGCACGCCATTATGCAGTCTGGAAAGGATATACTCACGAGGATATGGGTCCTGACAAGGGCAAGGTACAGAAGTTCGTCATGCTGTCGCGTATCTTCGGCATCACGTTCGCCATCAAAGTTCTTGAAAAAGGCGAGATCTCTGACCAAGAGAGATATGGAAAGTTATTGGAGACGTTTCCTGAAGTCGCGGCCATCATGTCTGACGAGCACCGCCATGAGCAGCTGCTCTTTGGCATGATAAAAGAAGAGAAGCTCGAATACATAGGCTCGATGGTGCTCGGGCTGAACGACGCCCTTGTCGAGCTCACAGGCACGCTCGCAGGACTCACACTCGCGTTTCGGAATACATCGCTTGTCGGGATATCCGGCCTCATCACAGGGATTGCCGCATCACTATCCATGATGTCGTCAGAATACCTGTCGAAGAAATCAGAAGGGAGGACAAAGGATATGGAAGGCAAAAGCCCGTTCAAGGCGAGCGTGTACACGGGGATCGCATATATATTGACGGTGATCCTGCTGGTCTCTCCATTCTTCCTCATCAAGAATGTATTCCTCTGCCTTGGCGTGAGCGTCGTGATCGCTGTCGCCATCATCGCCTTCTTCACCTATTTCACGTCAGTTGTGCACGACGAGCCGTATAAGAGGCGTTTTCTCGAGATGGCAGGAATCTCCCTCGGTGTAGCGCTCGTGTCATTCCTGATCGGACTGGTCATAAGTCAGGTGCTGCATATTCCGACGGGATGATTTATCTTCGATATGTCGCTTTTTTTTCTGGAAATACTGTTTCTAAAGGTCTTGACCCTTCAGGAAGCTTATCGAGTTCTTGGCCAAGTTTGTATCCATGACCCGGTGCAACTACATACATTTCCGGGGAGGTTATTTTCCCGTCTGGACTTTCTGCTATCACTCGTTCTCCAAGACTTAAGGTTGAGTTTCCTGTTGCAGGTCCTGCATAGTGTTCGCCAATTGCGCCAATAACAAGACGACCCTGTGAAGCTAGTTCATTTGCTCTACCTTCAAGCTGCCGCATATATGCGCCTTCCATGGTGCCGACTGCACCTGCTGCTTTCCATACTTCCCAAAATCTTGGATCGTTCTGTTGTCTGCTGTTCATTTTATTACCTCCTTAAATCGGAAATTCCCTTTTCATCTTGTCTGCTGCTGCCTGGCTTTCGAGAAGCCTGTAGACGAGGACGCCCATGTATGCTGTTCCTAACTGATCACGGGTAGTCATTGCAAAGCTTGAGATGAAATTCGCAACTTTCGGGTTTTCCTCGCCCAAACGCGTCAGAATATCAACGACATACATGTTTCCAGGCTTTTCCAGTAGTTCTTTCTGTATTGCATATCCGATGTCTTCTGACACGACTGGCAAGAGTGGTTTTTCTGACATTTTTACCCTCCTTAATATGTGATGCTCCTGCTCAAATCTATCTGAGCTGCATTGCATTCTTTGTCTTCGTATAGTGGATCACTCCGGGTCCCTTTGCTTCGGGACTCTTGGTGCTGTAGTATACTCTATCTGCCTCGATGAGAGAGAGTGCTGGTGTGAAGAATTTTATATCTTTGCTTGTGTTCATTTTATTACCTCCTTAGATCGGAAATTCTTCTTTCATCCTGTCTGCTGCTGCCTGGCTTTCGAGAAGCCTGTAGACGAACAGGCCTAAGTTGGCCGTCCTCGCAGGATCTGGCGTGTGTGCGGCATAATTGCAGATAAATGCTGTAAGCTGAGGGTTTTCAATGTGCATACGCTCGAGAAGGCCAGTCAGGTATGTGTTTTCTGGTGCTTGAAAGAGTTCTGCGCGTACTGCATATGTTATGTCTTCAGACACAACCGGTAAGAGTGGTTTTTCTGGCATTTTTACCTCTTTTTTCCTATCATAGAAGAGGAAATATTTAAATCTTTCTATTTTGTTACTACTTATTGATAATAACATATTCATCGCAAATAATTCCCAGATTGCGCATCCTGTGACTGCTGCGCAAGATTTATAAATCTCTATAGGGATGGGTGCATTGAAATATGGCTTCATTCCAAAGGATTGCAATTGCCGTGGCAGTGGGTCTTGTGCTTGTGCTCTTCTTCAAAGGACAGCAGGGATTGCACGGCAACGCAATAGGAGAGCTTCCTAGTCCAGAGGGTTTGACATTCTCATGCACTGCACAGCCCGGAGGGCCGAATTATTATGTCGATGGGCAGTCTTTGTGCGGTCCTTGCTCTGATGGGAGGGCAAAGGCAGAAAATGCAGTCCTTACGCCCTGGTGCACCATGGCGCGGGCAGCGACATTGGTTGAGCCAGGAGACAGCGTGTTTGTGCAGCCTGGAAAATATCCGCACCCATTCTCCTGGACGATCAGCGGAACTGCAAACGCTCCAATTACCTGGAAGGCATTAGGCGATGTTATCGTCGGCACCTGGGATGACCTCGACGACAGCCAGGCGACACCAGTTCCTGGTTATCCTCATGTGTACAAGATCCCGTACTACCACGCGTGGCAGTATAATGACTTGGTCTATCAGACGTTCTTTGACCCGATTCTTGTTGATGATGATAATGAGAATAATCCCTCTTTTTTCTTTCTTCAGGAAGAAGATGGGCCGTTGCTCATGGCGAACGTGACCAGCATTGCAGAGGTGGATCGTGTTGAGGGCAGCTACTTTGTCAATGCAGCTTATGAAACGATTGCACAGGAAGTCTACATACATCCGTATAATCATCGTGTGCCTTCCGCAAGCGCGACAGATGTTGTCGTAGGCATTACTTCTTGGAGCCATGGCATCACTGGGGATTACAACATCTATGACGGCTTCACCTTTGATTACAATTCCCAAAACGAGATGGCATTCTGTGGTGGTGAGTACTGTATTAATGTTGGCGAGCACAACAGGTTTTTGAACATCAAGGGCCTGAAATATTTTGGCGGCAATGACAACTATGCTGAGAATATTAGCTCTGCGAATATGTTCTTTCGGACTCAAGCAGGAGACTACTCTTTTTTTGATCAGGGTGAGGGGTGGGGTTTTGTCTTGGGCGGTGAGCGTAATACCGTGAAGAATGTTCATGTGTATCATAACTTTAACAACTTCCTCCTTGCGGGAACTGACAATAAGGTCATCGGCGCGCATGTCCACGGAGCTCCCAATCACGGTTTTGAGAATAGCGATCAGACAAATGGCTATATTGCCAACCTGCAGTCTTATGGTGTGCAGGATGTCTTTTATCTGCGTGGTGGCATCCAGAATGCGCTCTATGAAGGAATCACTGTCCAAGGAATCATCGGGTTTGAAGAACATGAGAACCACGGGAAGAACAACGGCATCACCTTTAGGAATGTCATCTTTGATGACTGCTGGATAGCAGAGGTAGGATATGGCGTGCAATCATGCGAGTACGAGCCTACCATAACAATTGAGAACAGCATCTTCTTCTGCGACGCTGGAGAGACGCTCCAGATTCAGCACTGCGTAGGACCAAACATGGTGACTGACCTTACATACTCGTATGAAGAGTACGTGACGAAGTGCGCAAACCATGATTTAACGAACTGCATGACTCTTCGCAACATCCAAGTCATCACCGATAATTATGACCAGGTTGTTGAAGGCGGAAGATACCAGTTCCATACAGATAGCTGGGACATCCACCTGCCGAGTGGAAGCCCTGCAATAGACGCTGGCGCGCCCTCCTTGCTTCTCACCGAGGATTTTGAGGGAGACATCAGGCCGCAGGGTGCAGGATACGACATCGGCGCAGACGAATTTGCCGAATGCGGCCTTGCAGACCTGGATTGCGATGGATTCATCGACAATCAGGAAATCTCCGGAATGATTGCAGGCTGGATCCAGGGGCAAGTGCCCATGGCAGACACCATTTCTGCAATCAAGGACTGGAAAGATGATCAGGCGTCCTTGCATTAGGATGCATATAGGGCATGTGCCTCATTAACTCAGAAACCTTTATATACGCCCGACTGCATCTGATTCCCATGCCTAAGTATAGGATAGAGTTTGACAGGGAAGCGTGTATCGGTGCTTTGGCATGTAATGCTATCGCTCCTGAATTCTGGACATTGGCAAAGGATGGCAAGGTGGACCTGAAGGATGCGACCTTCAACAAGGAGACGAAGAAATGGGTACTTGTCATCGAAGAGAAGGATTTCAAGGTGAACGATGATGCCGGGTATTCTTGCCCTGTCAATGTCATAAAGATCATCAAGATAGAGGAATAGAAGAAAGAATAATTCTCAAAAGCAGAACCGAAGGGATGAATTCTCAGAAGGTGCATCTCTTGTTTTTAGGGTATTCCGCTAGGATGAGAGGTCTTCCTTGGCATAGCCTTGCTCGCGGAGAGCGATATAGATGGGGAGATAGAGTGAGCAGAATGCGTTGTGGAGTTCATCCCTTCTTTCATCTACAGTCGCATCGTGCTTGATGACAAGATCATGGACCATGTTCGGATCTTCCATGAGGGCAAGATACTGGCCTCCTATCTCTTCGGCATCACGCGGCAATCGCTTTCCTCGGATGAGCTCCCGGATGGTGTCATTGATGGTCTTGTAGAATTCCCTGCGGGTCTGCTTTGCTTTTCTTTCGCTATGGGCCGCTTCTCCATAGGGCACATCCCATAGGTCTGCGGTCATGATCTCGTATGATTTTGGACTCGCTCCGTCTGCGGGAAAGTGCATGTAGAAATTGTTGAAGTAGGTCCTTGCCCAGTTTTTGGGAGAACGGGATTGTTCCGAAACGATCTCTTCCAGGATTTTCTCCTCGAGCATGAGCGTCATTTTTGTCATTACTTCAAGGTGGTATTTAAATATTGCGATTGCCCTTCCTGCAATCTTAAGGGTGATTTGCCGAAAAATAGGCAAATCAACTGGGGAGAAATGCGGAAAACCCAAAAAAAACCTTCTAATATGTCCAAATGAATATAGTGGTTAATAACGGGTGAGAACAAGCACATGGGAACAGCGCTCATCGTGACAATCGTCAGGCACGTGATGAATTGGGGAGCGCTGTACCCGATCCCATTGACGATTGCGGTCCTAAAAAACAAAATACTACCACTCTGAAGTGATAGAAAACCGAAATATTTAAATAGTAGTTATCACTTAAGAGTACTAAAATTAAGCCATTAAGGCTGGAATACCCAAAAAACAATGGAAACGACCACACCGGAAAAAGTCTATGTGCAAGGCATATCTGACATTGATGAAATCCTTAAAGACGTCCAGTCAGAAGGGATGGACTCGCTCAAAGGCATCATCACCGACATAGAGACGCTCATGGAACAGCGCCAATCACTCTCAAAGGAGATCTCAAACGACCTAGAGAAGGTCAAGATGGACCTCTCCAACTTCTTGTCAGTCAAATGGAAAGAGATGACGGTAAAAGAGCTCATGGAGCTCAAGAAGAAGGAGATCGAGATCGAAGAAGGAAAGATCAACGAGAAGCTCAATTTCTGGAAAGACGTCGCAAACCTCAAGAGGGAGCTTCGCATCCACATCGCAGAGTTCCAGAACAAGCAAAACCAGCAGAACATGCTGACCAATCTCATGGACTTTTAAAAATGGGAAAAGAACTATCAGTCGAAGAGCTATGCAAGAAGCTGCGCCCGATCCTCGGATCGAAAGCAGATAAGATCCTTTTCGCATGGCAGATGACCGCGGACAAGGAAAAGAGGTTCCAGATCGAGCAGGCGCTCCACGCGCTCTATGCAAAATCATTCACGTCAGTCCTCAACGACCAGGTGCTCCTTGAGCCTCCGGCAAAAGAGGCTGTCGAAGGGGATTACGAGTTTGGGACTGTCCTCTACGGCGAGAACGAGCTCTACCCGTTCCACCTTCGGGAACAGGACTTCCCAAGGCACGTGTGCATCACCGGGATGAGCGGATCAGGAAAGACGAACCTCGGCTTCAAGTTCATCGAGACGTTTGTCGCGAAGAAGAAGCCGTTCATCATCTTCGACTGGAAATCATCCTTCCGCCCTCTCATGAAGCTCGACGAGAACATGCTGCTCTTCACCATAGGGAATAGCAGCCTCTCAAACCATTTCAAGATCAACATCAACAGGCCGCCAAAAGGGGTGCATCCGAAGGAGTGGATCGGCATCCTTGCAGACATCATCAACGAGTCCTTCTTCGCAAGCCACGGCGTGCACAAGCTCATCTCGGAAGCCCTCGACGAGGCGTATACGTTATACGGTGTCTACAAGGGATCGGACAAGTACCCGACCTGGCATCAGGTCAAGGCGATCCTCGAGGAGAAGGCTGAGGAGTACAAGCGTGGCCGCGAGAATGAATGGCTGAGCTCCGCTCTGCGTATCGCGC
>JAGVFV010000072.1 GCA_020057445.1 archaeon
GATGTCCAGAAGTTCAGTCGGAAAATAGCGGAATGTATGAGGTTCCTTGTTGATCATGACGCGGTATGCGCGTGTGGTCTCATCTATCTCGAATTTGTATGTGTCGTATTGGAGCGTCGTGCCTTGGTTTCGGTAGAGTGTGAGTTCGAGCACGCTCATGACCATGATGATGACGATGAAGAGCCCCATGACCAGCTGCACGACTTTTTTCCGTTTTTTGTCCTTGTCTTTGCGCATGGGCAGAACAAGTTCGGGTCTCTTTAAATAGTTTATTGCTCGAACTGAGCCATACTCTGCCGCTTCTGGCGGCGATGTTCCTGGCCAGTTCGAGGCTTAAACAATCGTGCCTCAGGATTGTTTATTGCGCAATATTTAAAAACTGCATGCATTTGGAGGAGAGAATGAAAAAAGGCCAGGCTTCATTCGAATTCCTTTCAACATATGGCTGGGCGTTCATGGTTGTCATGGTCATGATCGCAAGCCTCATCTATTTTGGCGTATTGCGGGTGGATTCTCTCCTTCCTGAAAAATGCGTGTTCGACGAGGGTTTCCTCTGCAGGGATACTGGAATCATTCTTGGCGCGTCCCCGAGCATCAAGGCAAGGATGGTGAACACGTTTGGAAAGCCAATCATTGTGCAAGAGGTGACTGTCACCTGTCGAGGGATAACTGGGACTTGCACACCGTGTGCCCCTGGCAATCAGGCTTGTGGGCTGAACCAGACCTTGGAATTGACTCCAAACCGTCCGTGGAAGCCTGAAGAGGAGAGGGAACTCATCATTCTTGTGCCTGGCCTCAGCCAATCGGACAAGCCAAAGGTGAGGATTGAGGTGAAATACATATTCTCAGACGGGTATTTCAGCAATAATGTGAGCGGGGAGATGAGCCTGAAACCATGAAGAAAGGACAGGCTGCTTTCGAATTCTTGTCCACGTCTGTTTCCGTCCAGACATGCCGGAAGCGGGGAGGGCACAATGCGAACCAGAGTTCGCATGTGCAAGTGACCAAGGTCACTTTGCATTCACGTTGTGAATCCCTCCGCACTGCGAAGCGTGGCCAGTCTGCATTCGAATTTCTCTCGACGTATGGCTGGGCGTTCCTCGTCATCTTGGTGATGATAGGTTCACTTGCCTATTTTGGCGTGCTTGATCTCAACAGGTTCTTGCCTGAGACGTGCATGTTTGAAAGCCCGATGTCTTGTGATGAAACGCAAGGATCAACGGCAGGCATCCTTGCAAAGCTTCGCAACACCCAAGGCACGATCAAGTTCGTGAAAGCGGATTACACCTGTACAGGAATAGGAAGCGCAACTCCAGGACAATGTGATGCAGGAAATAATTGGTGCAACCTGATGGTGTCGCAGGAGTCGAGCAATGCGCAGTATTGGCTGAATGGCGAGGTTCGGGAAATGCGCATCACCATCCCCGGACTAACGACCTCTGCCCTGCCCAAGTGCAGAGTAAACATCGGCTATGTCGCAGCGAACCAGCAGTTCGAGCGCAGGATCTCTGGAACGATACGGGTTAAAGTGCAATAGGCCTGACCTGAATTTCTCGCCCGACCGGTCGGACACCGCTGCCTTTCCATTAAATATTTAAAGGAGCATGACCGAGGAATGTGCATGAAGAGGAATGGCCAGGCGGCACTTGAGTTCATAACGACGTATGGTTGGGCTTTTGTCATCATCCTGACTGCGATTGCAGCGCTCTCCTATTTTGGAGTCTTGAAGCCTCCGATTGCAGACAGGTGCATCGTCGCTCCTGAATTCATGTGCCAGGACTACCGCCTGCTGCTGTTGAATGGCGATCAGGCTAGTGCAGAGATGATACTTGCGAACGGCAAGGATTTCAACATGAACATTTCTGACCTTGCTTGCACATTCCCGAATGGGAACAAGAATGCGGTGCATGTTTTTGATGTATTCAAGATGGATAAAACCTACGCTAACCTGCATTGGGAACCTGGTGAAAAAAGGAGAATCCAATGCAATCTGACTGCTCCTGACAAAGGCGGTTTCATCATTGGCGACAAGGCAAAGGTTCGCTATACCTTGACGTATGCGAATGAGGACGTGGAAGGGTTCAATCACACGGTCGAAGGAGAAGTCATCAGCGAAGTGGTCACACCATAGATTTTGCAGCACGGCTGCTTGGAAAAGAGGGGAACAGGGTGAAAAGAGGGCAGTCTGCATTTGAATTTCTCGTGACCTATGGCTGGGCTATCGTCGTCGTGCTCATCATCCTTGGGCTCCTTGCGTATTTTGGCGTGTTCAATCCGACGCAGTATGTTCCTGAGAAGTGCGATTTCGGCCCTCAGCTGGAGTGTGTTGACTCTGCGGCAAACACAGAAGGGTACATCCTCCTCCTCGTGCAGAATAATTTTGGCGACACGATCAACATCACCGGCGCGTCGTCGTTCGATTTCACAGTGGATGGCGCAAATTCGAATGTGTCCATGCGCATCAAAAACGGGCATAAGGACACGATAAGGATCAAGACAGTAGAAGGATTCATGCCAAAGGAGAAGACGCAGGTGAATATCAGGATCTTTTTCAGGAGGGACTATCCAGGGTCGCCGACGCACAACATGACCGGACGGCTCGTGCGGCGGGTGTGCGAGTCAGCATATATTCCCGGCGGCCCTCATGGCCAGGGACAGATTCCCTGCTAGGATACAGGAGCAGAAGTGCGGCTAATATGAAACCCTCACCACCAGCATAAGCTGAGCCACGACCATAAAACATATCCCGCTCGTCGCGGGGGGACGCCCCGCTGGGAAACGAAGTTTCTCAGCGTCATAGGAACAAAGAAATCAAGAGATTTCTTGTTCCAGAAATGCCTTCGGCATTTCTCGGAACTTCGTTCCAATGACCGTCGGGGACGCAGAACCTAGAGGATAAATGCTCTGTTGGCGAGGAGCTGGTGGTCACGCGAAGCGTGAGGATTTCATATTAGCCCAGAAGTGCTAAATATTTAAATAGGAGGACACGTGGGATTGATGATGCAAAAGAGGCGAGGCATGAACAAGAGGGGCCAGGCAGTCATCGAGTACTTGGTGACCTATGGGTGGATGCTGCTTGTCATCCTCATCACGATTGGCTTGATCCTCTATTTCGACATCCTTAATCCTATCAAGTTCGTACCCCAGCAGTGCGAGTTTGGCGAGCAATTGCACTGCGTGGACATGCAGCTGCTCGAGAACGGGACGTTCAAGATCAAATTCCAGAACAATTTCCCGAAAGCAGTGAACCTGACCGACAGCGCTTCGAAGGACTATCCTATTATTTGTGGCGGGGAAGTGACCATCCTTCCAAATGAGATCCAGACATTATCCTGCAATATTGATAATGCTGTCTTTGTGCAGGGCGAGAAGAGACAGGTCAGCCTGATGATCAGGTTCAACCGCTTCTCGCAGGGCCACACCATCGCTCCTCCTGTCCACGAGCTTCGTGGTGTTTTTGTGACAACAGTCGAATAATGCCGAAAAATATTTAAATAAGGCAAGATTCGATAGGTATTGTGGGAATTCTATGATGCAGATGTTATTCATTCCCGATCTACAAAATTTTACATAGGTGGTCGTATGGAACAACAGCTCAAGACCGGAACAACAACAGTAGGGATCATATGCAAGGACTCGATAATTCTCGCCGCTGACAAGCGGGCGACAGCAGGGAATTTCATCGCTGACAAGAAGGTGGAAAAAGTGGTCAAAGTGAATGACTTCATGGCTTTGACGACGGCAGGGTCTGTCTCTGACCTGCAGCTGCTTGTCAAGTACTTGAAGGCAGAGTTGAAGCTGAAAGAGATACGTACAGGCCGCTTCAATACGGTGAAAGAGGCAGCGAACCTGCTTGCCGGAATGGTCTTTGCGAATATCCGCTCCTATTCCATGATTCCTGGAGTCACGCACTTCATCTTTGGCGGTTTTGACAAGGAATTGCATCTATATGACCTCTATCCGGATGGGTCTTTGACCAATATTGATGATTTTGTCTCCTCTGGTTCTGGAAGCGTCATGGCGTATGGCGTGCTTGAGACCATGTGGAAGAAAGACATGAGCGACGCTGAAGGCATCCAACTCGTGTTGAAGGCGATCAATGCTGCAATACAGCGTGATTCTGCCTCTGGTAACGGCATTGACATCTTTGTGATCAACAAGAATGGCGCGCAGAAGGTTGAGACGAGGATATTGGATACGAAATTGGTATGAAAATGGATAGTTGGATTGTGTGATTCTAAGGTGTACATATGACTGCAGAGATCATCAATGAGATTTTGAAAGACATGCCTCCTGGCAAGGTCGATGAGATCAGCTTTGAAGGGGCGAACATAGTCCTTTATACGAAGAATAAGGCATTCTTCAATAACGAGGGCGGCATCATCCGTGAGACGGTGAACAAGATCAAGAAACGGATCGAGCTTCGCCCAGACCCGTCCATCTGCATGGACCAGGAGAAGGCGGAGAAGTTCATCAGGAAGACGATCGATGCAGAGGCAGGCATCTCCCAGATCATCTTCGACCCGCAGAGGAGCATCGTCAACATCGAGGCTGAAAAGCCTGGCGTCGCCATAGGAAAGCAAGGAGAGCTCCTGACAGAGATCAAGCAGAAGACATTCTGGATCCCGATCATCAAACGGACGCCTGCTATCCGCTCGCAGCTCATCGAGAATATCCGCGCAGTCCTTTACCAGAATTCTGAATACCGCAGGAAGTTCCTGCATAAGACCGGCGAGCGCATCTACAATGGGTGGCTTCGCCAGAAGAAGGAGGAATGGATCAGGGTGAGCTATCTTGGCGCCGCCCGCCAGGTCGGACGAAGCTGCCTCTTCATCCAGACTCCCGAGTCCCGCATCCTCTTGGATTGCGGCATTGACGTCACGAGCGAACAGGAACCCTATCCGTATCTTGAGGCTCCTGAGTTCAACATCAAGGAGCTTGATGCTGTCATCGTGTCCCATGCGCATATCGACCATTCCGGATTTGTGCCCTACCTCTTCAAGTTCGGCTACCGCGGACCGGTGTACTGCACTCCTCCGACGCGGGATGTGATGAGCCTTCTTGCCCTTGATTATGTGAAGATCCAGCGTGCAGAAGGCACAGAGCCGATCTATACAAGTGAAGAGATAAAGGAGATGGTCAAGCACACGATCACGTTGGAATATGAGGAGGTGACTGACATCACTCCCGATATCCGCATAACTCTCTATAATGCAGGCCATATCATCGGCTCTGCAATGATCCATATCCACGTGGGAAATGGCTTGCATAATATCCTCTATACTGGAGATATGAAGTATGGGAAGACGCACCTGCTTTCCCCTGCGCACACGGTCTTTCCCCGTCTTGAGACCTTGATGATCGAAAGCACGTATGGAGGGAAAGAGAACACGCTTGCGCCATTGAAGGACTCTGATGAAGTCTTGTATGACATCATCAAGCGCACAGTGGAACGGAAAGGGAAAGTGCTCATGCCTGTACTTGGTTCGGGAAGGGGACAAGAGATCATCATCATGCTTGAGAAGCTCATCAGGGAAAAAAGGATGGAGGACATCACCATCTTCATCGATGGCCTTGTCTGGGATATCACTGCGATCCATACCGCCTATCCTGAATACTTGAACGCTTCCTGCAGGCAGCAGATCTTCCACAAGGACAACAACCCGTTCCTGATGCCAAACATCAAACGGGTAGGCTCTGCAAAAGAGAGGAAAGAGGTCATCGAGGATACTGGCGCGTGCGTCATCATGGCGACGTCAGGCATGCTCGTCGGCGGGCCGAGCGTAGAATACCTGCGCCAGCTTGCGGACAATCCGAATAATAGCCTTGTATTCACGTGTTATCAGGGCGAGCAGAGCCTCGGGCGGCGCATCCAGCGGGGTGTGCGCGAGCTGAACTTCAAGGAAGGCCAGAAGGTGGAGACGATCATGCTGAACATGGAAGTCTCGCGCGTGGAGATCTCTGCGCACTCGGACAGGCTGGAATTGATGAATTTCATCTCACGGTGCACGCCAAGGCCGAAGAAGGTCATCATCAACCACGGCGAGAGCGTCAGGTGCCTTGACCTTGCCTCGTCCATCCACAAGCAGTTCAGGATCGAGACAGTGGCACCGAGGAATCTGGATGTGATCAGGATAAAATAAGTGTGCACCTGTGAGCATTCGTCAAGAAGTATTCTATATTATATTAGTATATCATGTTGCTGCCGTGTCTGACCGCAGTTAGCTCTGTTCTGTTAGCAGTTATTGTCAGCTGTGTTCTGTCAGCAATGTCTGGGTTCTGTTGGTAGTCAAGCAGTGATGCGCAGTAACATTTAAAAACACTCCCTCTTCAGAAGCACGTATGCATGTATTGAAGAGTCCGATTAATGTGTATTCTGGCCTCCTGATCAAGTTCAAGGGCTTGTATGATTATACCGGTCTCTATCGTTTCATGCGGGGCTGGCTGCAGAAGAACATGTACGAGGTGCAGGAGGATCGGTATAAGGACAAGTACTTCACCGCATTCGGGACAGAGATCGAGCCAAAGTGGAGTGCGATCAGGAGGATCAATGAGTATATCATGTACTCGGTCAAGGTCGAGTTCCACCTATGGGATGCAAAGGATGTCGAAGTGGTCGAGAACGGTGAGAAGAAGGTCATGACGACGGGCAGGATGACGATCAGCCTCTCTGCCGAGGTGATCTTGGATTATGCGAAGATCTTTGATGAGAAGAAGGGCAAGTTTGTCGCATTCCTCGGAGACGCATACAAGAAATTGCGCTGGCGCGAGATCGATGCGACGTATGTGCAGGGGCTCGAGGATGAGGTCAACATCTTCCAGAAGGAAATCCAAAATTATTTAAACATGCATGGGAAGGAGGATGCGTACTACTGATGGCAGAATATAATATTCTGGTGATGAACCGGGAGATCGAGTATTCCGGCCTGTTCGATCTTGGCGCATTTATCAAGATCCTTGACTTGTGGTTCAAGGAGCGCGGATATATGAAGCGCGAGACGAAGAACTATGAAGAGGTCTATGAGGACTTTCGCCAGGTGACGATCGAGATGTGGCCCTACAGGAAGGTCTCTGACAATATCCGCTTTGAGATGCGCCTCTTCATGGTGTTTTCCAAGCTCAAGGAGGCGGAGATTGAGAAGGAGGGGAAGAAGATCCGGCTCCTGAACGGCAAGGCCGCGATCTTCATGGACGGGTACATGATCACGGATTGGGAGAACAAGTGGGACCGCACGCCCTTCTATTACTTCATGCGTGTCATGTTTGACCGGTACATCCACCGGGATTATATCTCCCAGTCAAAGGCAAAGTTCATGGAAGACATCTCCACTGTCGAAGACGAGATGAAGAGCTATCTGAACATGTTCAGGTATAGATGAGTTCTCCAAAATATTTTTAATTGATATGCGCCTTCTTGTCTTGATGGAATGTGAACTTGCGAGCGGGGAGAGCAGGATTGCTCATGAGGAGGCATATGCGGCTATGGAGCGGCGTTTCCCTCGTTTTCTTCTTAGGAGAGAAATGTATGTTGGTTATATTAGGGATGGTGTTGATGGAGTAGTCTTATGGGAAGGGATGAACAGGGATGCGGGGGATGTCATGCTTGCCTTTCCATTGGAAAGGATCGGTGAATGTTGGACGTATCTTAGGTTCAATGAGTTGAATCCGGGCATCTCAGACCGCGATCTGTACAAGTCAATCATCGCCCATGAATATGGGCATATCTTATACCATACACGTCATGAACCTGCGGTTGATTGTGCATTGATGGATTTTTCGACACGAGAACATTTGTTCTTGTGGCATGCATTAAATGAGGGTTTTGCGGATTCTTTTGTTGAAGCTATTTTTCCCTTTCGGTTTAATCCACCACCACCAAATAATGAATTCTTGCATCGTTTGTACATGAAAGACCTGACTGTGCGGGATAGGGTTCGTGAAGTAGGTATAGAATCGATTAGTTCGAATGCATTACTGGATATCGCTAGGAGTGAGAAGGATCCGGAATTATCGGGTTTATTAAAAATGAGAGACGCCACGGCCCGGATTTGAACCGAGAATTCCTTTCGGAACCAGCTCGCTTGGGATTTACACTCAAGGCTGGCGCACTACCAGGTTATGCGACCGTGGCAATAATGAGTTAAAAGATAGAACTTCTTTTTAAAACTAGTGGCAAAGAATAAGTCTCATAAGCTGCAGTGCGGAGGGTTGAACAGCAGTGAAACCTTCCCCGCTTCGTTTGGGTTTGCAGAGCAAAGACAAATCGCCAGCAACTTTGTTGCTGAGCAGGTGCGAGCTGACGTCAGCTCCGAGACCCCCTTTCAGAACCAACACATTTAAATATATGGCATACTGTACCATATGGTATGCCGGACATCATATTCGAGCACAGGCATATTGACGGCAAGTATCTCATTGAGATGAAGATAATCCGGATAAAGAAGGACACGCACTATCCTGAAGGGATCAAGTATTCCCTTGTTGCTATCGACAGGGAGACTGGGAAACGGATGCTCGGATTCGACAACCATGAGAAGCGAGGCCATCATTTACATAGGTTGACCCGCGAGTTGCCGTATGATTTTATCGATGAGTGGAAACTGATCGAAGATTTCAACGCAGAGTATGAGAAAATGAGAAAGAGGTCAAAATGAAGACGAAACGATTTGTTGTCGCGATCCGGCCATTGCATGAGTCATTGCATGAATTCGCGCATACCTTGGAGGCGGCACGGAAAGGGAAGAGAGTCATCAGCACAAATGGAGTGAGTTTCAGCGATGTGGAGACATTTCGCAAGTTCTTCTCGAAGAAGAGGATGGAATTGCTCGGTGTCATCAAGAAGGAATCGCCAAGGTCGGTGTATCAGCTTGCCCATCTTGTCGGGAGAGGATACAAGAATGTGCATGATGATGTGGATTTTTTCAAGGAATTAGGCCTTGTCGGTTCAGAAAAGAACAGTGTCAATCTGAAATTTAGCAAACTGTGTATTGAAGTAGAGGTGTGATCACCTTCCAGAATAATACATCACCGTCCCGTCGAGATGCACTTTCGCTCCTGTCCTCTCCTGCTTCTCGATCTTTCCGACGACACGGTGTTTGATGCCGTGCTTTTCCAAGATGTGCGCAGCTTTTGCTTCATCATCAGTGGTAATGTACGCTTCGTTTCCCATGGGGCTTATCGCAAACCAGTCTTGGACACTTTTTCCGGAGTGCTGCATGAGAAATATTTCCTCAGGTGGTGGCTCGAAGAGGTTAGATATCTCTGCATACAGCCCAAGATTTGCAAGCGGCCGTGCAAGCTTTCCGTCGAGCGCTCCTCCGCTCATGTGGAAGAATGCTGTCGCCGCATTGTTTTTGAAGAGTTCCCTGACCGTCGGATAAAAGATAGTGGACGGCATGCTGAGGTATGCGAGGATTTCCTTTCCTTTCCCGTCCTTGTGCCAGTCTTTGCCATAGATCTCTGTCATGATGCGCCTCTTTTCCGTGAGTCCGTTAGACCTCGGATTCTGGCTTTTCTGCAAGGCAAGCAAGAGGTCGCCTTCGTGCGGCGAAGGGAACTTTTCTGGAAGGAGGCTGACCGCTGATCCGCCGAGATGGAATACGGAGTTGCCATATCCGCTGATCCGCTCTCCGACGTCATGCCGGTCGATCAGGTAGATGATGCCAAGCTCCCTTTCAAGATAGTTATTGATCAGCCGGAATGCCTCTTTCGGATATTCTCCTCTGGTCTCGAGGATGTCGGACACGACGAGCGTCTCTGCGTTGATCCTTGCGGCATCGTCAAGCTTCATGGCGAGGGAATCGAAGAGCGACAGGGAAAAGGATTGTTTGCGTTCGTAGATCTCGCATTTGCTTCCGACGCCGTCGGAATTGATGGCGACAAGCCTTCCGTTATGGGGGATGACTGCATAGGAGAATGCTGACGGGAAATGATGCTTCCCGTAGGGGATCATCCCTTTCGGGATGAGCGCGATCAAGGTCCCGACCATGTTTGCAGATTTGACGCGGTCGCCGAGGATCGCGTTCTCTCCGTTCAGGATGGCGACCCCGTGCTTGTTCGACGCGCTCACCATGCCCTCTGCAAGGCAGGCAAGGAGACCGAGGTCTCCAGTCGACGAATCGATGACGTTTGCAAAGCCCACAGGCTCTGCGTTGAATATTTCTGCGCGGATGATGAGGCGCTCGACTAAGGATGCTGCGTGTTGTTTTCCTTCCTTGTCATTGTCGCCTGCTGCCGAGAATATGAGCACGTCCTTGTCGTCTGGAAAAAGGAGCGTGTTCACTCCCCCCATCGAGCGCTCTTTTCTTGCAAGGTAAGGTGTGTTGTCGAGGGTCGGGGCGCAGAGTTCTGCGAGGAGCCTGGATCCTTCATCCCCCTTTTTTACCACACTGCGCATGTAGTCTTTGTCCATTAAGAGTCCTCTCTTGTCAATTGTGCATGCAGCAGGATATTCTCAAAGACCCGAAGACCAGGACTTTGGCTTGGCATCGCGATCTTCCTTCTTCGTGCGTCATCTTTCTTCTTGAGATAATCTGAGGAGTGGTATGGTTCGACCAGGCATTCTGTGTGGTGCATGTGGCCAAACGCCCTTCCTGTTGAGTCGACAAGCCCTGCGATGCCTTCGACAGATCCGTTCGGATTGTAGGGGAATTCTTCTGTGGGTTCAGATTCTTCAGGATGCATGTACCATGCGAGCACGTGGCCGTATTCCATTGCCTTTCGTAAGTTTTCCCTTCCGATGTCCTCGGGAATGCTGCCGTACTTTTCCCAGAAGACGAGCTTTCCCTCGCCATGACGGTAAGGGACGTCCTTTAGGATCCTGTCCATGCCCTTGAATGGGACGGATTTCGTGTTGAGCAGGAGTGTGTTCCTTCCGACGCGGTAATCTCCGCAGTCATTCTCCATAAGGCTTGCGACCTGCTCTCTTTTCCCGTCGATCCCTGGAAGGATGCCAAGCTTCACCATGACCTGGTAGCCGTTGCATTGGCCATACATGATGCCGCCATCGTCGATGAAATCGAAGAGGTGGTCGCTTGCGGATTTCCCGTCGATCTTGGACGACCGCAGGATCGCGACAAGGTTCTGGGCGCAGCCGAGCTGGTCTCCGTGGAGGAATCCGCCCGCGAGGTCGAGCACGTGATATTTTTTTATGTCCAATGATCCTCTGATGAATTCGTTGATGTGTCGGACTTCAGAATTGATGTCCATTCCTAGAAATGTTCCTGCCTTGCGGTAGGCGTGGCAGGCCTCTTCATAGCATCCGATGCCAAGTCCCTTGAACGTGAGGACGCGGATCATCTGTCCCACCTCGGCGGAAGGTCGTGCTGGAATGTCTTCTTGTAGGCGAGGAGCAGGTTGTGCATCTTTGCATGCTCGGCTTTTCCGTCATACCTGATGCCAAATGCATTCCCCTGCACTTCTCCGATGCATGCGTGTGAGACCTGGGAAAGCGTATTTTCGAGTTTCTCCCTTTTCCGCGGGTCGATCGAGACGAGATACCGTCCGGGCGTTCGCGAGAACAGGATCTCTTCTGGATTGATGATGATCTGTGATGGGACAAGGGACAGGTCAAGGCTGATGCCGAGGTTGTTGATTGCTGCTGCCTTGAATGCGCCGACTCCAAGCCCTCCTTTGTGCAGGTAGCTCGCAGAGGAGATGGTGCCTTCCTTGATGAGTTGTTCCATTGCCCGTGATTGGGATATGAAATTCTCGAAGGAGACTCGCGGGGAATTGCTGCCAAGATACCGTCTTCTCCTTTCTTCGATTCCCTTCATCTCATAATATTCTGTCCCGCCAAGTTCGTCCCGTGTCATGCCGATGATGTAGACAAGGTCTCCTTCACGCTTGAAATCCTGTCCAGGGATCCTCGTGTAGTTCGGTATCCTTGCAAGAGTGCTCATGAGGAGGGTCGGCGGGTCGTGGATGTGCAGGATCCTCTCGTTCCCTTCTTCTTCGATGATGAAGAATTGCTGATAATCCGGAGGAAGTTTGTCAAAGGGAAAATCTGCAGGCACTCTGATCCGCAGGGAATTCTTCACGCTATCCTTTCCTGAGATCGTCGGGACAAGGAGGTTCAGGACTGAGTCGCGCATGCCCATGGCAAGCCTGATGACTTTTCCGCAGTTCTCCTTTCCCTGCGGGTTCTTGATCGGGTCATAGTCGAAGTTTGGCGTGCAGAAGTTGTCGCAGGCAGCCCACGAGTCAAGCCTGACCTTTTCAAGAGTTGGGAGGAGCGCACCTGCCGCGATTGCCTTTCCGATCATGTCTGTGAACGCTGTTGTCGCAGC
>JAGVFV010000207.1 GCA_020057445.1 archaeon
AGAAGAGTGATATATAAAGCTTTCGTCGTTCTTCGTTGGTTGTTATTGGTTATTCGTTCACGACAGACGAAAAACCACAAACGAAGAACAGATTATCCTTTCGGAACCCACGTGGCCACGGTGATCGTCACCGGAATCCCATTATACAAAGCGTTCGTCGATGTCGTGATCAGGTTCTTCATGTCACCGCCGACAGCGACCTGCGGACGAAACTCGATGATATGCACGCTTCCGTCACAACAGACAGTGCTGTTGGCATAATCCTCGCCCTCACTGACGACGACAGTCTCCCCGAACCTGCGCTCATGACAGAGCCATGCGACTTCAGAAAATCTCTTGCTCTCATCCCAATCCGCATAATTGCAATTGTTCACGCCCTGACAGTCCTTGTTGCACCTGCCGAAATAATTCGTGCAATTCTCGTCACACGAGGCGTTTGGCAGGAAAAAATCCATGATCTTATCGTCACGGGAATACATGGTCGTCTCGTTGATCTCTGTATCCAGGCCGATGGAGGCCGCGCTCACGATGAGATTCCCGTTAGGCACGCCAAGATCATAAAAACCGTCATCATCTGTAAGCACCACATTCTCAGGGACGAGAGGATTCTGCGGCACAGACTTCACCTGCGCATGGACAACTGGCACAAGATGGCCATACAGGTTAAGCATGTCACGCTTATACACATGCCCTGAAATATTCGCATGGCAGTCCGCATCATTGCAGCCAGAGCAATCCCCAACGGCATTTGGAAGCGTCGCATTCATGAAATCCTCTGGACAGACACCATCAGAATCACCACAGACATAACAGTCCCCGCACACTTCAGCAGCGCCAAAACCATCGGATGAACTAATCGAGAATGTATGGAAGCAGACTTCCTTCTGCCCGCCGGCGCCAAGGATGCAAGGACCTGTCCGTGCAAGTATCAACGGCAATGCAAGGAGAATGACTAGCACTGCCACCCCAAACCTCTTTTTCATATGACAATTGCTTGCGCACACTCATATATAAAGTTTTTGAGTTTCATCGGCCACAATATTTATATGCACCCTGCAGTTTGTATCGCGCATGGATATCGAGAAGACAATCTGGAAATACGCTCTGCGCAATGCTGCCAAGTTCGGAAAGACCGACGCGGGAAGGCTTGTGGGCAAGATCATCGGCGAAGAGCAAGGACTCAAGGACCGCATGAAAGAAGTCATGCCAGTCATCAAGAAAGTCGTCGATGAGGTGAACCGCCTTTCTCCTGACGAGATCAGCAGGCGCCTAGAGGAATTCCCAGAAGAAGAGCACACAGAAAAAGACATCTTCGACATGGTCGAAGTCCCTGCCGGGACAAAGGTCATCACTGCCTTCCCTCCAGACCCGTCAAAATACCCGCACATAGGACACGGCAAGGCAGCGCTGCTCAACCAGGTCTTTTCGCAAAAACACCACGGACAATTCTATCTCCGCTTCGAAGACACAAACCCGGAACTTCCAAAAAAAGAATTCTACGAGCATTTCATATCAGACCTCGGATGGCTCGGGATCAAACCAGACAAGATATTCTACGCATCAGACCATGTGGACTACCTCTATACCATCATCAAGAACTTCCTGACAAAAGACTACGCATACGTCTGCACCTGCCCGCAAGAGATAGTGAAGCTGTCTCGCGAACATGGAAAACCTTGCGCCTGCAGGAAGAACGACGCCAAACAAAACAACGAACTCTTCACGAAAATGCTGCACGACATGGAAGAAGGCGGCGCCACTGTCAGGCTCAAGATCGACCTTTCCCACCAGAACTCCACCATGCGCGACCCGACTGTCTTTCGCATCATCCTGCACGCGCATCCGCGCGTCGGGACAAAATACCGCGTGTGGCCGACGTACGACTTCCAGAACGCGATCATCGACGGATATACTGGAGTGACGCACCGCTTCCGGAGCAAGGAATTCGAACTGCGAAACGAACTCCAAGGATGGATACAGGAAAAGGCAGGATTTCCAAAGACGTTCATCTACGAATTTGGCAGATTCAATATGGTAGGAGTCCCATCCTCAGGAAGGATCATCCGCGAGATGATGGAGAAGAAAGAGCTCATAGGCTGGGACGACCCGAGACTGCACACCATCGTCGCATTGCGACGGCGGGGATTTGCGCCAGAAGGCATACGCAACTTCCTCTTATCCACAGGCATGACAAAGAACGAGACGACGCTTACGTGGGATGACCTCATCATGAACAACAAGCGCATCATCGACAAGACCACGCTGCGGTATTATTTCATCTGGAACCCCCACGAGATCACGATCAAGAACTGTCCTCATAAGACAGTCCATCTCAAAGACCATCCAGAACGCGAAGAGAGGAATAGGACATTGGCAATAGACGGGCACTTCCTCATTACAGAACAAGACAATTCGCACTTGAAGAAAATGCCTGTCGGAAGCATGATCCGATTCATGGACTGCATCAACTTTGTGAAAGACGACGGATATACCTACCACTCTGATGAGTATATGGACTTCAAGAATTTCACAGGAGAGAAGATGATCATCCACTGGCTGCCAAAAGATGGCAATGTGCCGGTCGATGTCTTCATGCCGGACCATAGCCATGAGAAAGGCATGGGAGAGCAAGGCATCTTCGCACTGAAAGAAGACACAGTCATCCAGTTCGAACGCTTCGGATTCTGCAGGCTTGACAAGAAAGAGAAGACCATGGATTTCTGGTATACGCACAACTAAGAACTGCTGACAGGACGCAGGGATCAGCTGACAGTGAAGATTGCGGCGATCGGCCAACTGCAAAACGAACACGGCGATCTAGAGCCCGCAATCCGCCGTTCTCTGACCTCTTTTCGCAGCTTAACATACTCAAAAAATAGAAATATTTATATATTAGTTCGTATGCATAACATCATGAATGCAGGAACATATACCATAGAGCGCTTCGCAGACGAGCGAGGGATATCGAGGCAGTCTGCGCTCAACCTCCTCTCGACGATGAAAAAGAAGGGATTGGCAACAGTCCGCGGAGGCGGACGGGAAAAGAGACTCTACGCCATCTTCGACAGGCCGCAGGAGAAGACAAACGGATTTTACGACATGGTCAACAAGTATAGCCCTGAAAAGCTCCGGCCACGATTCGCACACCATGTCCGAGGGAGATACACCGTCGAACACGCGATCATCGACGGGATCAGGATCGGCGACGCGAGGACAAAGGAAGCGACCATGCACCTCTTCCTGCGCGTCACAGACTGGACGCGGCTCTTTGCCCTCGCAAAGAAGCACGACCTCAAGGTGGAAGTGATCGAACTCTACCAGAAGGCAAGGATGCTGATGCGGACAAAAAGGATGCCGAGGAGATACACATGATAAGCACAAAAGACCAGGAAGACCTTTTCCGCCTGATAGCAGACTACATCAAAAAAGACATCACCGCTATTGCCATCGGAGGGACAGCGATGATGTTCCTGAAATACAAGACAACGACAAAAGACATTGACCTCGTCTTCAAGACAAAAGAAGAGAGGGACATCTTCATCGACGCGATAGAGGAGCTTGGCTACAGGCAAAAATCCTTGATCGGCACCTATGATGAACGGCGGAGGAAGAGCAAGGATGCGCCTGTCATGTATTCACGGGGAGAGGAACGGTTCGACCTCTTCCTCAGCTCAGTGTTCGGATTTCCCCTGGACTTTAGCCTCGACAGGATCACCCAACGGCAAGACTTCATAGGAAAGAAAGAGCTCACCATCCACATCCTGCCAGGAGAATACCTCATCCTCCTCAAGTCTGTGACCAGCCGCGAAAAGGATTATGAGGACATGGAGACCATAGTGAAAGCAGAAAAAGCAATCGACTGGGACCTCATCACTGACGAAGCCATACGCCACCGAAAGGTGATGCAATGGATGCTGATAGACCTTGAGGAGAAGATGCAACGCCTGCGGAAAGTGACGCTCATCAAAGAGAAATACTTCAAGAAGATATATGCTGCAGAAGAAAGTGCATGAGTGAAAACCGCAATATGTTTAAGTTGATAGTTGATTATACTACTCATGTGTCAACAAAAGCATTCTCGAAAAAAGTGTCGTCAATTTCAGGCATCAAAGTCAGTTGCTACGACGCGGAAGGGATCAGGCGGCTCCTGAACAGTAAAATATAAAAAGGCAGCGAGCGAAGAGGTTCCTTATGAAAAAGGTGAGGCTGTTCTTGCTCTTGATATCATTCTTGACCGCACTCTCCTTCAGCACGGGAGCCGAGTCAGAACTCACGTGCAGCATCGGAATCTCTCCTTGCTCTGGCAATTTCACCATACTAAAGCTCGAGCACGCATTATCACCGACCAGCGGCTATTATTTCTACAACGCCACAGAACCGCCGCTTGAACTGCCTGACACGTACGACGCCTACCTCTGCTGCAGGTCAGACTATCCTTGGGACACCTTGACTCCAGGACTGCTTCGCACAAGCGACACGTATGCGGCCGCATTTAAAGACCCGCTTGATGCTATTTTTCCTCCACGATACATCGATGCTGTCGACATCCCGTTATCTACCCACCAGTTGGCCCTTGGCTCCAATGTGAAGATGGTAGAATGCACAAACGTCCTCTACGACGACGATCCTGCCACGGACGAATGCGAAGGGTATGAGACCTGCCTTTTGGCATTCAGATACGGAAGCATGGAAAACCCCGTCCTCGGTGATGAATACGGACTCATCTACGACTGCAATCTTCCGAAAGAAAGGCAGGAAGACATGAAGATCTGCTGCAGCCTCACGACAAACTACGACGATCCTGAAGACCTGAAGACAGCGATCTACAAGGCAGAAGTCATATCTTATTATGACGCTACAAAGCCGGACTGCAGCGCAGGAGACCCTACAAAATGCGAAGTCGGAGAATACCTCCAGACAAAGATCCACTGGACAACAACATTTTATCAGGACACGATCACCATCAGATTGGAAAGCGACGCAAGCCATCCTGACTGCTCCATAAGCGAGACAGGAATAATCCACGGCATACGGACGACATGCACAATCCCAGAAGGAGACTGCTACGGAAGCTTCCTCATCACCAACATACCGACTGGCTGCGAGAACGCTCCCATGCACGCGACGATCGCAATCGCCTTCAGCAACTCCTTCACGCAGGATGCGACAGGAAGCTTCACCTTCGGAACACAACCGCCTCCAGACAGCAGGAGATTGGAAGTGGAGAGCAAGATATTCTCTGGACCAGGATTCAGCACACCGCCCGCACCGCCTGCCAACTGGGAACAGGCAGGCTACACAGGAACCATCTCCTGCATTGAAGGACGGACAGCATATGCGACAACGCTAGGATTAAACCCGGCAAACCAGCTCGAACCATACTTCGAGACAGGCGCATCCTGGCCAGCACGCTTTGGAGGATGCGAACTCGACAGCGGAGATTCCATCACGAAGAACCTCCAAACGCTTGTGCCTTCAGATCCATTGCCATCACCTGGAGTATATTATATCACCATCATGGGAATCTTCGGACCAGACAATGAGAACCAAGAAGAGATCGACGTCGAAGTCACCATGGGAGCGACAACAAAGAACTACATCATCACAGACATGTTCAACGAGACGAACGCAAACCTCCAGACACTCACGACGACAACCGGCGCCAAGTACACCTACGGCGGATGCACCATCCCGGAACAATTACCACTCACAGCCAGCTCAACCATCAAAGTGACCGCCCCAGACAACACATTCTACTACGACTACCTCAACATCAGCACAGAACCAAACCCGCACGGACTGCCGAATTGCACGAATACGGAGATGAGGTGCGCGAACATTACTGACAGAGAAGGAGTCATCATCGGCGGAACCTGCGAAGTCACCCGACCTTGGCCTCAAAGAGGAATGTGTGAGAATCCGACTGATTACTGCGTGTATGGAAATGAGGATGGAAGCGGAACACCACACTGCTATGAATATCTCGAACGAGCAAATAATTCAGAAGGATTGGAGATTGAATGCCAGATGACTGGAATAGGAGAATTGGTATGGTGTCCGAAAGGATTTGAATGGGATGATATAAAAAGTGCTTGCTTACCTGGAGACACGATTTGCGATTCCGGACGAGACCAACAAACCGCAAGCAGATGCCAAGACATCCCCGGATCAGGACGGCCAGGTTTTATGAATAATGTTGTTGAATGTCTAAATGATTTTAATAATCAACCACCCGAAGGTCCTCCTAACGATGGCCCAGAATGGAATTATGCATGTTGTCCATTTTTTAAAGTGAGAGTTGCAGCTGATGATTATTATTTCTTTAATAAGCAACCCGCCAAAATTTATTGAATATAATTAGCGTCAGAACCCATTTGCTTCTGCACAAAATTCGGACTATTGTCAGTGACTCTCATTTTAGCAAGTTGATGAGCCAATTTCTGATATGGTTTATCAGGAGGGACAGCAGGAACTGCATCCTCATTCATTAAAGAATACCCATTTACATTGTATTCAGGATTTAATGGAAGGCCCGCATGTGCAATCATGCCATCAAAACCATGGTTAAACTCATGAACCATATCCCAAAGAAAAGCAGGATCAGCATATTGCAGTGATATCTCAGCATGCTTGACAAAATATTCACCATTGACCAATTCTCTAAGAGGAACAACACCAAAATGATCATCCCGCTTAATCCTCCATCCTATTGATGTCGGGTATAAACTACCTCGAGTGACAAAATTAAAAATAGTCGGCATTCCATAGATTCCATCAATATCTATCTCGCTTTCTGCCCATTGTGATAATTGCTGTCTGATATAATTATACTCAGCAGTGGTCCATTCAGGACGGATATCCACATTGATCTTTGCCTCGATTCTTGAGGGTTGCCAAAGTTGAGAATTTGCAACACCTTCTGGAGGAACAGGTGCTCCGTTCAAATCGTGGTAATCCTTCCAATCTGTCGGATTGATTGGTATCCCTTCCGGGTGTGTCGGGATGTCCATGTACAAGGTAGGCGGGAGTACTATGTTGAATGCGACAACTCCTGTCTTTCCGCTGAAGTCTTCTGCATAGCTAAAGTGTCCGTCCTTGGAAAAGTAGATGTAACTAGGCAAGAATTCTTTCTGTGCCTTCGGAAGCACGATATTCTGCTTATGGATCTCATTCCCAAACTCATCAACAGGAACAGTAACAGTATGCGGTCCTTCACAGCCGCCACCACCGACCCTTTTCGTGATATAGTGCTGCTCGATTGGATCTTCCACTCCAGTCAATGCCTCAGGAAGAAAATAATTGCCCAAAGAATCGCTCATAGTAGCCATGCCATCGATGACGACGACAACACTGTCCAAAGGGGCGCCGTGGATGTCATATGTCGTCCCATAGACACCAGCAGGAGCTGTCGGCGATCCTGTCCCGACTCCAGTCGCTGCCAATAATCCTATCCCTGCGACTGTCAGTCCAGCGTGCCTTCTCAAGGAGGATAATGCCCCTTTGAGCCTGTTCTCGAGTGTCATGGCATAGGTCATGGGTTTTCCTATTTAAATATTTTTCGGTTTTTTAGTCACTGGAGAGTGGTTTTCTGAAATTTGATTTGAAAAACACCGACCAATCATCCAACATACCATCCAATTTTTATACAGATCAATCAACCCAACACCATGGAATTGTTGGAAAAAATAATAAACTGGATATATCCTGAAGCACCAAGACCAGACTTCTGCCCAAACTGCAAGTCTCAGGACCTCGCCATCGAAGAAACTGTCTATCAATTCAACTTCCCAGGCCATCACGCGCTGCCTTCCAATTCAATATTACCCGGCCCCGTCAAATACACATGCCGAGATTGCAATGCACACGGAGAGTACATCAAACCGGCAAAAAAAGAATAATAATTCTTTAATTATGGCATTTTTTCTTAATTTCTTTCCAATAATCAGAACCATCAAGCAATAAATATCAGGACCGAGATTCATCAATAACGTTTATAAACCAATGATAATTACTATCCTACAATGACAAAAAAAAAGATTTCATTCGGATTTGCACCCACTGCAGATCCCCATGACAGGTTCTTCAATTGCTATCCAGGGAGCATCCTGCATGCTGTAGCTCCGTTGATAGATGAAATAAACAAAGGGAAGATCGGACTAGAATATTCCCCATTATTGTTCCATCCTAAAGTCTTTTCAGGCAGCACAATTGATGATTTCATGGGAATCATCGAACGAGAAAATCCTTCGATAGTGGCCTTAAGCTCCACATACGACTCATGGCATGTCGCATTGAAGCTATCAAGAGCAATGAGGAAAAACAAACCAAGCATCACAATAATTCATGGAGGACCCCACCTGGATGAAGTCCTAGAACCATGGGTTCAAAAAAAGATGCCCCACCTTAATCCTTTTGATTCAGAAATAGGCAGCCTGATAGATTTTGCAGTCGGAGGTGACGGAGAATACTCTCTCCTGCAACTGGCAAGAGACATTTCAGCTTATGGACCAGATGAAACCAAGAGAAGAGCCCTTGGTGGCACTTATCAGCGAATCCCTGGGAACGGAAACATAGCATTCCGAATGGACGATGATGTCCATCACATCAGGTTCTCAAACCAGATGGACCTCAACCAAATCCCGCATGTGCCAAGGAACCTTCTTCCTGCAGCATCATTATTTGATTTTGATTGCTTTCGCGACATCCAAGGCAAAAGATTGGAAACTGTGACGATGATCAGCCATCGAGGCTGCAAATATCGATGCGATTTCTGTTCAGAGGGACTGCCCTATCAAGCAAGGAGCATGGATAACATACTCGCAGAAGCAAGAACATTGAAAGATATGGGCGTCAAAGCTATTTTTTTTGATGATAGCTCGATCCAAGATAATGACAAACACATGCAGATGTTCTCTGAACTGCACAAGCTTGGATTCACCATGGGCGCTCTATCCAGATTGGACATGCTTCAGGATCATCAACAGGTTGACGAACTAAAAAAGAACGGCATCACCTATCTATACGTTTCCATCGAACAATACGACGACCACGCGCTAAACAGCATGCACAAGAGGTTAAGTACAGATCAGATAGACCGCGGTCTAGATAATCTTGCACGGGCAGGAATACAAGTCGGAATTTCAACATTGTTTGGACTGCCTTATGAAACTGCCAGCAGCGTGCAAAGGACAATTGACTATGTTCAACAAAGAGTCGATGCAGGCAACATCCAATACGTCAGTATGAGCCTATTTTCTTATCATCCGAGAACTCCGAGCGGCAACTCAAATAAAGACAGACTCAACCAGCTTGATTTCAACAGCGGCCCGCCAAACCTTCACGATCCGTTCACAGGATTTGAAGAAGGGACGTGGTATCACCCTGACCACGTAACAGAAGACTATGCCAGGAACATCCTTGTTCAAGCTAACGAGAAATTCGGCAGAAGACTTGTCAGAAATATAGGATTGCACAGAGGCAAAAATGGATAAGTGGCTGGAATATTATTACCGAAGAGAGAGACTGCCTAATACTACAATACTTTGCGCAGGAACAAGCTCATCTGAAATCCAAGACAGGATTCTTGCAGGAAGAAGAGTGGTAAATCACAGACATGATGTTCAAGAGTATTATCTAGTGGAAACCGAACATGGATTGAAGACATTGATTCTAAATATCATCGGACCTTCCGTCCTGATCGATATATTTCATGTGCTAGCAAAAGGAGGGACCCAGGAAGCCTATTTTGTCGGATTCGCAGGAACAGACAAAAATTTCGAAATCGGCGACCTCTTCCTCCCTACGCGGATACGCTGCTTAGATGGCATCACAGAATATTATTCTCCCGGAATCAAATACATCGACGTAGAAGAAACAGAACAGACGAAAGCAGCAGAAATATTTAGTGGCTGCAAATACCATTCCGGGACAAGCGTATCAGTCCCTTCATTTTTCCATAATCATCCGGGAGTCAAGCAAGCTTTATTGACAGAAACAGACATATCTGCGATCGAAATGGAAGCTTCATCCGCTTTATTGTTTTCCAGGATGAATAATATCGAATGCTCGCCAGTATTGATAATCTCTGACAATAATCAAATAGCAATTCCTGACGGCTTCGAAAGGAGAGAAATAGCATTCTATAACACCTTGTCGCGGCTATTGGAGACCAAACAATGAAACTCGCCGCGCTAGCTTGCGATCTTGATGGTACCCTGGCCAGGACATACCAGACTCTTTCTGAAGAGATGGTCGCTCTCTTGGAAAATTTTCTAGAGTATGGATCGCACCTCTTGATCCTTACGGATGAAAGGGAAGACAATATGGAGAGAAGAGTGAGCAGATTCTTCCGCGATAAGAAACGGTTGCACATCTTCTCTGATGGCGGCGCGGTCGGTTATGGATTCACAAATGCCGGAACAAATACATATTACCGGACCTGCTTTAACGATCTGCAAGTCCACACTATTGATAACTGTGTGCAGAAAATGTTTGGAGAATTTGCGTTGGAGCCGGATAAAAGCCGGCTCAGGTATGGCATTCAACTCAATAGGAACCCTCTGCTTTCTGAATTAGAAGAACTCGAGTCAGTCCTCAGGAGAGAAGGTCTTCCCGAAGTCATGTCCAACATCGGAAGGGGAATCTTACGATTCAACCTGTTTGGGAAGCATAAGGCAGTGGCATATTTCATGGAGATGATGAATGTTAAGGAAGAAAGCATGGTCATGATAGCTGACCAGACATCTCGGTTCAGAAATGATTGGAGATTATTCAATAACTCGAAAAAAGCGACGAGAGTTCATGTGGGATCTCGTGAATTGAAGATTGATGATGAGTCTGTTCTTCATCCCGGAGACCGCAATGAGGATACCACCTTCCAGTATCTGCAGAATCTGAAGAATGAGATTTTCGTCGATGATTCTTTCCACTCAAATAATGATCTATACACCTGCTGGATAGATGAGATTTCATCCAGGACAGGCACCGATCGATTGAAAATCGAACACAAGATCAGGTTAGGCAGCCCAAGATATCCTATCCTCCCGGAAGAACAAGCAATATGCATTCTTCCCTATGTGAAAATGGTCCTTCGAGAATCCGACGGCCAAACAGTCATCATCGGCAGGGGACTTCTTCCGCTGACAGATGTTTTAAATATGCTCAGCAAAGAGACAAGTTTTGGCCTTACTAAACCCTTAATGATAAAACCAGCTTCATTTGAAGATATGGACTATTATAATCCACAGGCATTATCACGAGAAGGGGGTTTAAAAGGGGATCATGCACTCTCCATCACAATAAACACTCTCCTTGATGAAGAAGCATTCAAGCCTCTTAGCAGAGAACAAAAAAAAATCAGGGACTTGAACTTTCTACAGAGCGAAACACTAGGCGGAATCATGCAAGAAATAGGATCCAGATGCATAGACCCATACACCCAGCGACTAATGAGACGATTCTATGCCGCAAATTTTTATCAGACGTCTTTTGCACTAATGGGAAAAGCATTCGACCCTGATGCATTCTCCATGGAATTACAAGGATTGACCGAACCAGAGCGGCAAGCGATAAAATCCCTTGTCGGCAAATATGCAGGGAGAATCATAAGCGGCTGGGAAGCGGTATGGAGAATAAACCAGGAAGTAATACGGGCATTTTTTTCTGTAAATCCGGCCAAATACACCCGGAGCTCCTATTTCCCCATATTGAGAGACTTATTGGCGACCACATCTTTGTCGGAAAAATATGGTTCAAAAACATGGATAGGCCTTGATGATTCCCAACTTACTGGAAGAAGCGGGTATTTATTCCACATAATTGCAGACGCCCTCTCTCAAGGAAATAGCCACAAATTTGGCGTCTTTTCCGCAACCGAGGCATATGGACAACAACATTCCATCGACTTCACCTTAACCAATGGCCTTATTTTCCCTGAAAAAGAAATGGAATTATATGCAGGAAAGTATACCCTTCGCCAAAAAAAAGGAATATGGTATTATGCATTCACTCCTTGGCCCTCCGGGAATGACAATGG
>JAGVFV010000097.1 GCA_020057445.1 archaeon
ATGTGCACATTCACAGAATATCCACGAAACATTTCTTCGGCTTCTCTCCTCTTCAGGATGGCCAGTTCTACCTTCCCTATTCTGATGTCGAAAAGACGATCATCGATATGGTCGCCTTCCGGCAGGCACTCGACACCGACATGATAACAAAAATCAAGAAGAGAATGGACAAGGACAAGCTCAAAACGTACTTGAGGGCATATTCCCCAGAGATAAAGAACAGGGTCACAGACTTTCTCGAAAGAAAAATATAATCCCGCCGCGAGCACAATCCTCGTCAGAGGCTCTGTCTTTTCCGGCGCAATCCCTGATTTTCTCAAATGGCCGAGCACATTTATAAACTCCATTGCCTTTACCACCCTTATGGAAAAGCCGAACCTCACTCTTCCGAAATTGACGAAGAATGAGCAGACAGTGCTCAAGAAGATCATAGAGCAGGCGAAGATCCCGGACAGCGAGATCGCGGACAAGATGGGATTATCCCAACAGGCCATCTTCAAGATACGGCATAAGCTCGAAGAGATCGGCATGATACGCGGATACATGCCCATCATCGACTTCAAAAAGGTCGGGATTGAGACATTGGTCGTCCTTGGCATAAAATTCACGTCGCGGGTATGGGAAAAGTATTCAGAGGAGCAGATCGCAGAGCGATTACGGAAGATCCCCCGGGTGATTCTCGCCTACCGCATGCCAGAATCAAGGCTATCCCACCTGCTCGTCCTCGGATTCATGAATCTCGAGCAGAAGGACCGGTTTCTCATGAACCTGCAGACAAGATACGCAAAAGAGATAGAGATCGTGCAGGTATTCCCCTTCTCAGTGGACAGGATCATCAAAGAGAGCAATGTGGGCCTCCTCAACATCATTCTCAACAAAGAAGAATTCGACCGCAACGAGTTCTTTCTGGATTAATTAACAATACAGAAAGGCATTCCGGTTCACATCCACTACCATATGTAGTTATACTTCTCTTCCTTGATACATCCATGGTCAAGATGATAAGAGCGGCCAAATGCCAGCATTGCAAGAAGCAGATCAAAGGCAAGGCAAAAGTCCTCGGACTCACCATCATCTGCCCTTATTGTGAAAGACCGACTTAGTGAAGAAATCAGGCAGAAGTTACTTTGAGTGAAAATTGGGGTGGTTAGAAGCGACGTAAGGCGGAAGCATCGACTCTTCCTGCCTTCACTTGCCTCAGTGGAGAGTACAATGATAGATACATGGATAGTTGAAAACGAACGGGAATTCGGCGAACCGGCCGATACGAAGACTGCCTTTGAGCAAGAGATGCTCCTCAAAGACCAACGGGTGACATTCTGGGAAAAATACCACAGCATCCCAACCACAACTGATTTAGTGTTTTCAGATCATCTTGAAAACAAGTGGAAACGGGAGGCGGAACATGAAATTTGAACATAAAGGCCATATCAGGCCATTAGTCGGGGTATTCCACTGGAAGCTTGACAGAATGGAGAATTCAATCATAACGCAACAAAAGAAATGAGGTAATAAAAATGGAAAAAAACAGAACAAATACAAGTTTAGGGTTCTTATTAGTCGTATCAATTATGGTATTATGCATGGCATTTGTCGCCCCGTCAGCGCATGCGACGGACACGACACGTCCGACGATACTTTCTGTGTCGCCGATGAATAATGATGAAGGCAACACCCGGACTGAGCAGATCACCGTGGTGTTCAGCGAAGATATGGACCCTTTGTCCATCAATGCACATACATTCACCCTGATGCAAAGGACGACTCCCAAATCAGAAGAGTATAGGTCGCGCACGATCGATGGAATGGTGACCTATAGCGGCCGTACGGCGACATTTACACAAGATAATATGTTCAATCCAAGCCAGCAATACGGCAATGTCTTCACCGGGATGATAACGACCGGAGCAATGGATCTTGCAGGCAATTCGCTTTCGCGAAACTATGTGTGGAGCTTCACCACAGGCACTACTCCTTTCCATACTGGCGCCACAACCTCACAGAAAGACCAGAGTGCAGTTCCCATCACAGGATTAGCAGTGGCCACAATCCCTGCGCCTCCTGTCGCAACTATTCCAGAAACAGACGTCCCGGTGACGATAGCGAGCACGTTCCCCTGGGTATGGATCATCGGCGGACTGCTCTTGGCTTTACTGATCATATCAGTCTTTACCCCTGTCATGAAATCAGCAAGCCGCAAGAAAATCCAGGCCGCACACCCTGACCCGTTTGGCGATGTACACCCTGTAGCTGACATCGAAGGGATTGGTCCTGAATTCAGCAAAAGGCTCCGCGCAATAGGAATAAAGAACACCAAACAGCTTTGGGAAGCAGATGCTGTCAAAGTGGCACGAAAGACAGGCGCCGCGCTCGGTTCAGTGAAAAGCTGGCAGCACATGGCTGAACTTGCCAGTGTCAAGGACATCGGGCCGCAGTACGCAGAGCTTCTCGAGCGATCAGGCATCCACACCATAGAGCAGCTCAAGAGCACAGATCCAGACAGGCTTCTCAGGCTTGTGCGAAAGAAGCAAAATTCACTTGACGTGAATATCCAAGGGAATTCCCCCGGCCATGCCACGGTCGAACACTGGATAGGCGAGGCGCGAGACCATAAGTTCGGCGAAGCGCAAATCGCATAAGATGGATGGCATCATCCATACTATTTTTTTTAGATGTAATTTCGGCCAGAACAAAAGGGCATAATGCGAACCGGCTGTTCGCGCACATAGATGACGCAGCATAGATGACTCAAGGAGTCATTTTGCAGGCAGTATCAAGCATCCCATGAATAAGGACAATAGAGTAAAAATGAACAAAAAGGGCTTATCAGGCTGGCTGGACTGGGGACTGGTCTTTTTGATGGGGGCGATCTTTGCAGGGATATTCGGATTCGGAATCATTTCCGGAGTCACATTCACCATAGCCAAATTGTTAGCAATAACTTTGGCAATATTATTTTTGCTTTCAGTGACAGTCCACGTCATCAAAAAAGAATGAATGAGGATCGAACTTTTTCGAAAAACTCATGGAGGTAAAAAAAAATGGCAAAAACAAGCAGAGGCGGACGAATGACTGCCGCAAAGAGCCGAGCTGCAAAGAGCGTGGGCGGCAAAGGCATGATCAAGAACAGGCCTGCCGGCAAAAAAATAATGAGAACGTGAATGGCTTTGACAGGGAAGATGTATTGCTTCAACTGTCAAGCTTTTTTTTTCATTATGGGCGATCAGGTCATACAATATAATCTGCCCATGTGCAGAAATGGGCAGTCGGATAAACGATGGAGGTGAAAACCATGAAAACGATGAATAATCGAAAAGGACAATTACTATCGCTTATTGGCGGGGTTGTAGTAGTGATAGTCGTCATAGTAGTGCTGTTCAGGGTCCTGTAAAATTTTTATTTCAATTTTTTTATCATGGCCCGAGAAGGATTGAAACCGGTCTGGCACACCATTTTTTTTTTACAGGAGTCAAGACTCCTGATACAGGATGAATCATTTCAGGAGAAAAAACAAAAAAAAAAGTCAAATTATGGCGTGAAACAATGGCAGAATACGAACAAGGGTTCATGGATAGGATAAAGAGCGGATTAAGCTATGTTTCCCAAATCATATCCGCGGCCATATTCCCTCCGCTGGCAGAAGGTGCGGAGATGGTCATGAAGACCATCGAAGACAGAATGATACAGATGCAAAAAAGAATGCTGAGGACGGTAACTTCTCTCATCGTCATCGGGTTTGGCGGGGTATTCCTGATCTTCGCGCTTTTTTTCTTCCTGGTAGATTTTTTAAGATGGAGCTACGCAGCAGCATTCTTTTCTATAGGAATAACTGTATTTGTGATAGGTCTCCTCTTAAAAATAGGAGAACCCAATAAATAGAAAATGATAGGTGAAAAAAATGGCAAATGAAAAAAATAAAAAACATCATGACTTACGACAAAGGACGCACGATCGCGTTGACAAAATAATGGACAAGGCCGAAAGCATGAAAGCAAGCGGCCAGGACGCGATGGATCGCATAACAGACAAGGCAAAAACAATGAAGGGAAATGCGGACGGCTATATCTCAAAAAACCCGGAAAAATCAGTATTGATCGCCGCAGGAATAGGCGCACTCATCGGTGCCGCGCTCGCAGCAGCAATGATGAAAAGAAGAGAATAGACCTGATATCGAATGGGCATAAGATCCAATAGTGAATCTCCAAGATTTATGAACAATGGGGAGCTTCACTAAATAGCAAATCGCAAAAGGAATGTTCAATAATCATTGCGATTTGCTATAACAATGCCCTGTACGTAAGAAATATGGAGGATGTGTACCTATATGGTCAGAAGGCATTATACATCTTTGCACAATGGCAATCAATAATCAGTATCAAAAAATAGTCCCGTTCATCATATTCGTACTAGCATTGCTTCTATTATTCAAACTCATACGGCCCATGATAACAGTCCTATTGGGCAGCATCCTTCTTGCATATATCTCGTATCCCATCTATAAGAGAATAAACAAAAGAATACCGAAGAAATCCCTCTCCATCATCCTGTCTCTGTTCGTCATACTCATCATCATCTTACTTCCTTTCGCCTTCTTGGCATTCGAAATTACGCAGCAGGGATATTATTTCTCTAAGTCTTTATCAAATGACATCGAGAAAGGGGCCTTGTTCGGTTTCGGATGCGACAGTGCAGAATCAAAAGTATGTTCCCTTCTTAACAAGGCAGAAAAATTCAGTCTAGAACGATTGTCGGAGTCCGGTTTTGACATACAACTGAAGAAGTTCATATCGATTTTGGAGGAGAAAATAACGCGCGCCATCCTGAGCATACCCATCATGATCGCAAAAGTGTTCCTTGCGTTAGTCATAGCCTATTTTATCCTAAAAGAGTGGAAGACCATTTTAAAAAAGATAATCGACTTAATTCCCATGAGAACAAAGACAGTAAACCGGATCATCAAGGAATTCGGAAATATTACTCATACGGTGATCTATGCGCAATTGCTGGTTGCATTAGTGCAGGGAATCGTCGCAACAATAGGATTTTACATATTCGGCGTCCCTTTTCCGATTATCTTAGGAGTCGTGACTGCCTTCTGCGCCCTGATCCCCTCTTTCGGGACGGCGATCATCTGGATCCCCGCTTCGCTATTCCTGATCGCAAGCGGCTATTTTTCCCATGATTACTGGATCCTCGGCAAAGGGCTTGGCCTGTTTGCATACGGCCTTCTGATCATCAGCACCATTGACAACATCCTCCTTGTGAAAATAGTGCACGCAAAAGCCAAGGTAAGCCAAATTATCGTCATTATCGGAGTGATCGGCGGCGCGAGCATGTTCGGCTTTGTCGGAATATTTATCGGACCGATTCTATTGCCTCTGCTCTTGACCTATTTTGAGACCTTTAAAGAACGGTTTTCATAATAGATATTGCCATGTACAGAATACGACCGTTATCACAAACACGAGAGAGATACCGCATCCTGTCCATGAATCCCCCCTTCGAAGAAAAACTTTATATAGCATCCGCCATTCTCGCATTTACCATTTGGGAAAGGTGATCGTTCGTGAACATAGGATGCTATCTTACAGGGCCGTTTGGCCAGTCTCAGGAGTTATACGCTGTCAGGAATGAGGCGAAACGCAAGAGAGGGAGCGAAGAGGCGGTCCAAGAGCAGATAGGGAAGGACACGAAAAGAGTCATCGCACTCCAAGAGGATGCGGGATTCGACTACATCATCGACCCCCAATTCTCCACGTACTACCTCTTCCAGCCGTTGAACGAACATGTGGAAGGGATACGCGCCGGCCCCCAGGAGAACTATTTCAACAACAATGTCTTCTACTGGCGGCCAGTCATCACAGGACCCATCCGCGCCCAGCATGGCTTCACCGAGAAACATCTCGCAAAAGGCCTGCCCGACCAAAAACCCGCGATGGCGATCCTTCCCTCGCCATATACTATCCTTGCGCTCTCTGTGATCTCAGGATACCAGGATAAGCAAGAGGCAGTCGAAAACATCGCAGAGCTCCTCAAAGAGGAAGCAGAACACCTCGCAAGAAAGGGATTCTTGAGGATCCAATACGACGAGCCAGCCATCGTCCACAAGCAATCGCTTGGCTCGCTCACCAAAGAAGACATGGAACTCCTCAATCGCGGCATGCGCATCTGCGGGACCATCGCAGGAGCGACAACAGCGCTCCATACATATTTTGGCGATGCAGGGCCGATCATCAAAGAGCTCGTAAACCTTCCTGTGGATGCGATAGGCATCGACTGCACTGAAACCAGCCTCGACGCTCTCCTCCAGCACCAATTCCACGAAAAAGAGCTAGTGCTCGGCCTTCTCGACGCGAGAAACACCTATATAGACTCTTCCAAAGTCCTTGCAGACATCGCAAGGGATGTCTGGAAAAAGACAAGGCCAAAACACCTCTGGATCACGCCAAACACGGCAACAGAATACCGCGGATTCTCACATGGAATACATATCATCAACACACTTGGAGAAATCAGGAGGCACATCCATGTTTCCGACCTATGAAGTGGGAAGCCTTCCAAAACTGAACACGAGGATCAAGCTCCTCCGAGGCCAAGCCCTCGACGGCCAAGACCACTGCGAACTGGAAAACCTTTCGAAGAGGTATTCGCCAGAGGTCCAGGCCATCAGGACGATCGCGCACGAGTCAGAAGGAAGGAAACTCACACCAGAAGAGCGAAGCAAAGTCATCGACGCGAACGCGCACCTCAACATCCGCATCCAGGAAATGTCCGGGTTAGACCATGTCTATGATGGAGAGGCGCGAAGGATAGAGATGTACAGGAACGTCGCACGACAGATAGACGGATTCTCCTCCCTTCCAGAACTCCTCAGGTCACGAGGACCAGACAGCTGGGAAGCGGCAACCTGCATAAGCCCTCCGCGACTGAAATCTCCTGACAAGCTCCCCATCACCGATGAATTTGCCTATGTCAAGACCCACGCGAAGAAGCACATCAAGGTACCCATCGACGACCCATACATGATAGCTGTGATGAGCGACAACAGATATTATACCGCCGCCCTCGCAGACCGCTTCAGAAGCAATCCCCGCCAATGGCGATACGAGGCAAAACGCGCCCTCACGCTCGCCCTTGCTGAGCACGTGATCCTGCCACAGGTCAAAGCAGTCGTAAGCCAAGGGGCAGACTGGATACAGCTCGACATCCCTGCAGCGACAATCGACATAGAACATATCCCTATCGTGGTCGAAGGAGTCAATGCAGTCGTCAAGAACATTGATGATGTCAAGTTCAGCCTGCACATGTGCTATCCCCGCCGCGTATCTCTCACAGAAAAGAGCGGCTATGAACTGCTCTTTCCCCATGTGCTCTCCCTTGACGAGCGCATCGACCATTTCTCACTAGAACTCGCGAACGGCGACCAATATGAAGAAGACCTCAGGCCATTCAGGGAACATGCAGGCGAGAGGAAATTCGAGATCGGCCTTGGCGTCCTTGACATCACTCTCGAGCGCCAGGAAAAGAACCGGATGGAAACACCAAAAGAAGTCCGTGAACGCATCCTTCGCGCCGCAGACGCGCTCGGTGATGCGTCACTCATCTTTGTCGCACCTGACTGCGGCCTTCGGCAGCTCAGCCTTGAACGCTGCATCTCCCTCTACGAAGTCATGGCAGAAGGCGCGAATCTCGCAAGGAACGGATAATCATGCACGTCACCGAACATCTGAAGCACAGGGCAGGAAAGACCTTATTTTCAGTGGAAGTCGTCCCGCCCGACAAGGGAAAAGTGCAGGGCATCTTATCGGCCGTCGAGACCCTTGTGGCCTATCGGCCCGCATTCATCAGCGTCACTGCGCATCCTGACCTTGTCTATGTGGAAACAGGAGACCATGGTCCGACGGTACGCACCACAAGGCGAGGGCTCAATACACACGCCATCTGCTGGACACTCAGCCAAAAATACGATATCGAAGTCGTTCCCCATGTCATCTGCATCGGATTCACCAAAAAAGAAACAGAAGACGCCCTGATCGATCTGCATGCCTTTGGCATCGACAACGTGCTCGCCCTCCGAGGAGACCTCGCCTTTCCGCAAGGATACACGACCCGACCGACAGAATACCATTACGCGATCGAGCTGGTCCGACAGATTGCAGACATGAACAGAGGGGTCTTCCTGGAGGGACCCCTGCCAGATGAGCATACTAATTTCTGCATGGGAATCGCCGGGTATCCTGAAGGCCACCCCCAATCGCCAAACCCATCAAAAGAAATAGATTATCTCAAGGAAAAGATCGACGCAGGCGCATCGTACGTCCTCTGCAACATGTTCTTCGACAACACGCATTACTTCCGGTACCAAGAAGCGCTTGCCGCAGCAGGAATCACTGTTCCTGTACTCCCCGCACTTAAACCTGTATTTACGCCAAAACAGATAGAAACCATCTCCCAACGATTCCAGGTCAGCATCCCTCCAGCGCTTCGCGACGCCATCCTCTCCTATGAACAACCCATCGACAGAAAGCGCGCAGGCATCGAGCACATCGTCAAGCAGGCAACAGACCTCATGGACGAACACGTCCCCTGCATCCACTTCTACAGCATGGGACGCGCGAACACCCTTGATGACGTCTTCGCCATCCTCCAAGGGAGAGAGGCTGCGAAGAAATACGGGTTGCTGTAACTGGGATTCCACATCTTCTCGCTGCCTATCCGGCCATCTCCTTCCTGAACTCCCTAACGAGCTCTTGATTGGTCTCTGCAGGGATCAGCTTCTTTGCCTCTGGAAATGCAGACTCCTCTTCCTTCGCATGATGCTCTATGAGGTCAAGCAAGACCTTGAGCTTCGGATGCCACCTCTCGTCGGTATGGTCCATCTGCCGCAGGTCGCCTATTATGCCCCTCATGAGCTCATGCTCCTCGTATGATTCCATCATCAGCGGAATCAGCCGCCTGTCCTTACGGAGACGCGGGTAGAACTTCGTCTCTTCGAAAGAAGCGTGCCTGTCGAGATCCGCGACAGCCGACGTGAACAGCATCTTTGCCTTTCCATTCTCCTTCAGCGCAGACTTCAATGTCATCTCCACCTGCGCATGATCTGCCTTCAATAGCGTAAAGATGTCAGTTTTCCTCTTTCGCATGGCGATCACCCTCGGGACGTGCCGTGTAAGTGCGCATCCTTTAAAAACCTTTGTCACCAGTTAACAATAGTTAATTCATCTTGCTCGTAGTGCGCTCCCCGGACGTGCCTGCTTCCGACAAAGGTGCGACTCCCTCACTTTCGCGTGATCTTCGAAATCCGCTCCACAAGGTCTTCCTTCGTGAACGGCTTCAGGATATAATCGGAGATCCCCAGCTTCTTCAATTCGGACAAGTGTTCATTGGAAATGGGAAGACAGCTGATGAATGCAAAAGACGTATTCTTCCGCTTCTCTTTCAGCCTATTAAATACATCCCAGCCCGTCATGTCGGGAAGGATGATATCCAACAAGAAAATGTCATAATGATTCTCTGATTTCATCAAAGCATCCTTTCCACATGATGCAAGTTCCACCTCAAAGCCGTTATTTGAAAGAAGCGCCTGGACTGCCATTGCAGTATCCAGATTATCTTCCACATACAAAATCTTCTTCATTCCCCTTTTGGAATCTTGCTTCTTCATGTTCTCGCTTATTCGTATTGCATTGCTATATCATTACTCCATGCATACTGGTTATAGTGGTTATTTTCTCATTCGCAGGATAACAGGTTGACGATGCGAAACTTTTCGCACAATCTTTTTTAAGCCCTCTGCATTCTGCGTCTCCTATGGACCGCATGCAAGAAGAAATCCCTTCGGACATAATCGCTGCCTTTCCAGATTATGCTTTTGAGAGGCAGATGGGAAAGGGAAGCTATGGTTCTGTCTACTTAGTTAGACCGCGTCGACTTAAAAGGCTGGAGGTCATGAAGGTCCTCAACAAGAAGGTCGGCAAAGCGGACCGATCACTGCTCGAAGAAGAAGCGGCCATCATCTCCTCCTTGTCTGATCCTGCATCTCCAAAACACCGCGGCATCCCCGAACTCTACTCCATCCTGGAAAACAAAGGCATCATCGCATTCACCTCAGAGTACATAGACGGCAAGAGCCTGTCTGCGATAATAAAGGAGACCTACCTTTCAGGAAATGCCATTTCCAAGACCGCTGCCCTTTCCATCATAAAACAGGTCGCCTCTGCTCTCCGATACGCCCATGAGCACAACGTCATCCATCGCGACATCAAGCCGGAAAATGTCATCATCAACAAGAATGACCGTGTACAGGTCATCGATTTTGGCATCGCCCAAATGACGAAAAAGCTCGAAGACCAAGCAAAAGGGACAATACCCTACATGCCTCTTGAGCAGATAGTGGGCGGAGGCGATGAACGTGTCGACATCTATGCCCTCAGCGTCCTTTTCTTCGAGCTATTGACTGGCGTTGTCCCCTGGAAGGGCAATGATTCTCTCGAAAGCATCATGAGACAGAAGAATTCTGCTGATCTGTTCATCCCGAGCGAGGCAAAAATCGACCAAGGGCTCGAATACATAATCA
>JAGVFV010000030.1 GCA_020057445.1 archaeon
TGGATCCCTCTTTGTCCGCGGAGACACCATCACCATCATCAGTCCGCAATAAAAGGTGAATCATGACTAAAGGAACACCTTCTATGGGAAAGAAGTCAGGAAAGAAATCCCATATCATATGCAGGAGATGCGGCGGACACACCTACCATCTTCGAAAGAAACGCTGCTCATCCTGCGGCTATGGAAAGAGCAAGAAACTGCGATCGTATGCTTGGCAGAAGAAATAAACCTTCTGATTTCTGTTCATAGGAAATGAAGGGCAGTGATAACAGCGTTCACACTCTCCTGCCTTCCGGGCAGCACCGATCGGGCGTACGCCCGAATTTGGCCACAGCGGAGCTGTGGTTTTTCCCGGCGCTCATGCGCCGGTTGAAGTGCGGCGGGAGCAGCACATATCTTTTGGGTGATCATCCCCATTGACAATTCATTACATTTTTATATCCTGCAATTTCTCGGTAATTTATGCGGGAATGCCAGAGCGGCCAAATGGGACAGACTTGTCATAGTAACACTGGCAAGATCCAAGCTTAGGCCGTCCGGGGAGCACTCGGACAGGAAGACACCTGTTGGCTTAGTGCCTTCGCAGGTTCGAATCCTGCTTCCCGCAGCCCTATATTATATAGTATCTTTTCATGAGGGTAGGTTTTTCATTTCCAATATTATACAGATATTGTCAGTCTTCAATCGTGTCACTCCTTGACAATTTCATTCAAAAACCGCAACATTTATATATTTTGACATATTATCTGCTCTCATGACAAATGCCACTAGGGAGATTTGGGATATCCTATCAAACGATGTCAGCATACGCAAGGATATTGCACGTGGCATCATCAACAATCGCGCCCTTGCCAAATACCTTATCAAGCACCACCACCTCCAGATCTCGTTGGACGGAGCCATCTCCAGCATCCGCAGGTTTGAGAAGGACCAGCATGTGATAGACGATTTCACCACAGTCAAGGACGCCCTGAAGGGCGCAAAGATCAGCACACGGACAAACATCGCCTGCATCACCGTATCTGAGAACTCAGAAAACGCAAAATACCTTGCCCAATTCATCACAGATCCCTTCTTCATGCATAATGAAGCAGTGCGCATCACCAAGGGGGAGCAGACCATGAAGATTCTTTTCAGCCAATCTGACCTTGACCGGGTAAAGAAGATCATACCCCAGACTATGATCCAAAGCCTCGAGACAGACCTTGCAGAGCTCAACATCCTTCTCACCCCAAAGGCCTATACCACCAAAGGGGTCTACGCAAGGATTGGCAATGAGATAGCGAACTATGGCATCAACATCAATGAAGTCATCACTGTTGTCCCTGAACTGATAGTCTTCATCAAGAACAAAGACCTCATCAAGGCACATCAGGCAGTCTTTTCCCTGATCACCTCTGCGGTAGAATCCTGAACCCTGCCCGAAGGGAGGATTTATCGAAGCATAAAGACGCCCAGTTCATTTATAAATGAAATTGGTATCACTGCGAAATGGCGAACCCTTCAGAATCGCAAATTCGAGGACTACAGCGCTTCTAATGAATACGCCCTCCAATTTCCCATTTTTTGCTGCGAAAACTTTATAAACCAGCAACTACCCTGAACAATCTTATGTCAGCTCGTGGCATACATGTCACGATGGCCGCATCCCGCGGTTGTCAGCTGATGGATGTTAACCTGAAGAAACACACGTAAAACACGGAGGTGTTTACATGAACGTGAAAAAGACAATAAAAAAATTGGTGGCACTAGGTACCGGCGGCCTTATGGTTGGAACCACAATCATGGGAGCTATGGCTGATCTCAGCGCATATCCATCGCCTTTCGTCAAGGACGGCTATGTGGATGCGATGATCGTCATCGGTGCAAATGCTGCATCTATGGATACGCTCGGCGCGATTGATATTGCCGCAAGTCTCCAAGCAGCAGCGACCACACCAGTATCAACTGGCGGTGCCGCAGGAACAACCCAGATCATTGGGGACCATGTGGAGATCTCACGATCCTCCAATCTTTTAGAGGTCAACCAATTCTTGGGAGATGTTCGCAAAGTCCTCACGGAGTCAGACCTCAAGGCATTGACCGGCGGGACCATGACAACTGGAGGCAGGACAACGAAGTACAGCCAATACTTAAGGCTCAACTTCACCGACCCGACACTCGTTGGAAGGAACTCAGGACGCGTCCTCTTTGACAAGGACACAAGAAGCAGCCTGACAGAAGACTTCCTCTTCTTCAATGGAGGACAGTACTTCTTCGAGTACCAACTCGAGTTCTCAGACGGCCTTGAGTCAGATGTCGTCGCAGGTGCGCTTGAAGACCTCGAAGATGAGGCAGTCAACATGTTCGGAACCGACTACACGATTGTCTCTACTGCAATCGCGGCCGGAAACGACATCACCATAACCCTTATGGCTGGAGATGTCACCGACACACTTGGCGAAGGCGAGACCAAGACCTACACCATCGATGGCGTTGATTACGAAGTGACCACAATCTTCATTTCGGATGCGACCACTGAGACGACCAAGTTCTCTGTCAACGGCGAGATCACAAAAGAGCTCTCCGAAGGCGAGACAGACGTCCTCACTGGCGGCATGGAAATCGGCGTCCGCGCAATCTTGACAAACCAGAGAGAAGGCATTGTCGAGTTCTACCTTGGAGCGAACAAAGTCATCCTCCGAGACACGAACTACAACGACAACACATTCTACCAAGGTGTCGAAATTGCAGGAGAAGACGTAGAAGATGCAAGGGTCAAGATAAAGGCTTCCAACATCTCTTCGACAAAGTATGCGCTGAACAGCATATACTACCAGCTCAAGGCTGATGCGAAGACAGGAAGCGACATCTATGTGCCTAGCGGCCACGGCATCAAGGAGTACATAGATGAACCCCAAGGCATGCTGAATCCCAACTGGGATATCAAATACGAGGGACTCACTGAAGTCGAGACAACCCCGTTGATGATAGACCCGAGCGGAGACGAAGCATACTACCTTGTCTTCACCAACACCGAAGGGCTTGAATACAATGTCCCCTTTGTCGACAACTCTGGAACTTGGAAACTCGGAGACGAAGACTACGAACTGTACTTCACAGAGAGGAACACTACGCAGTACTCCGAATACAAGATAAAGGAGAACGATTACTTCATCGTGAACGACAGGAACGACGACCAAGGCATCACCCATGTGCTGCAGTTCGAGGGAATGGACACAGGAAACAAGAAAATCCTCTTGTCAGACCTCGCTGGCGGCACAAAGGAAGTGTCCTACACTGCAACAAACGCAAACCTAACTGTGAACTCGACTGATTGTCTTGGCACAGCATTTGGTGACCTTGTTGTTGGAGGGGCAACCTATAAGGTGTATGTGTGCGGATCCGAAGACGACAGCATCGACTACAGGCTCAGTGTGGACCACAACGGAGACGGTTCAGTCAGCTACCTCAACTCAGTCAACATCACGACTTGGGGCGGAGCAGTATTGACCACCAACCTCTCTGCAGCGGACAAGGCGTCAAACACGGGAGCGATTGCCGAGAACATGTTTACCGTCACGGTAACCATACCCGACCAATTGTTCGACGAGAATGGACCCTTCACCACAGCAGGAGTGCTTGTTGCTGGAGACATGTCGAATGCAATCGACATCATGAAAGGAGCAAGTAACACCGTTGACCTATCGGTCACCTCAGGCAACTATGTATCGTTGAAGAACGATCCGAAGAACACGGATTACAAGTACGCACTCTCACCTTACGGTGACTTCTGGACGTACTACA
>JAGVFV010000177.1 GCA_020057445.1 archaeon
TCAACAATCTTTCCAATCATTCGATTGTAATCGAATGAATTATATGTATCATTCGAATATATTCGTGCAGATAATTTGTTGACGCCAACAAAACAAAGGGGATTTTCTTAGAGAAATTCTGCAATGATTCAAGAACTAATGCAAGAAGGGAAGTGTAACGGGTATGTCCCCCAGCTTCCCTTCCGTCTCAATGAGGAGTGTGTTTGTCTTGTTTATATTAAATCTTTCGCTCTCATTGCTCTATGATGACCTTCACCTGGTCAAGCACTGTCTTTGCTGTGGTGAGCAGTCTTTTGAATGTGTCTTCCTCTAGGCTGAGGCTGACTCCGTATTGTTCAGTCTCCCGTACATCCACTATAGTTGGATCTTGATGTTGTTCTTCTGGCTGCAGCTCGTGGATCTCCTCGATGATTTTCCTATCAAGATTGATCCGCCCTGTCTCAATAAGATGATAGATCACGGCAAAGGTGCATTCTTGGTTCCTGCTCTCGTAGCCGTGCTTGGCAAGGATGGCAAGCAATGCATGGTAGATGGCGTAGAATGTCGCAGAGGCAGACCAGTCTGAAAATCCTATTTCCTTGAATCGGGTTATTGCTTTGAGGTTATGTTCTGCCTTGAGGATGTGCTTTCGTGCCAAGATGAGATCAGGCTCTATCCGGACCAATCCTCGGTGCTTTGTTCCTTCTTTTTCTGCCTTTTTCAGGCACCAGCGCAGTTTATGTCCTGCGTGAGACACTTGCCACCACCTCGACCAGGTCTTCATACCCAAATGCTACGATTCCTCGTATCGCTTGCAGCAGGATCTTGTCTTTCTTCATCAGGTTCTCTTTGAGGTCTGCACGTGATTGCTTGATGGCGTGGATCCTTTTCACATTGATGCTGTTGAGTCCGGCAACTTTCTTTGACAAGTCAGCCACTGCTGATTGTCTGATGGTCAGCAAGACATCGACGTCATTAAAAGAAGGTCTGGTCAAGACTGAACCGAAAAGGATCCCTATTTCCGCAGTTTCTTCCAATGTTCTTATTTCTGTGATCCATCGCTTGATCTCTGGCGTGCTTTCTTCTGCTTCTCTTCGTAGCAGGAATGAGATGTATTGCTTTGCATATGCGCTTGTATAGTTGATATGCGCAATTTTTGCCTTGCCGATATGCTGATAAGAGATCACTTTCTGCTGCTCCAGCCTGTTGAGGATCTTTAATGCGCCCATGGCGGTCAAGCCTGCCGCTTTTGCCAGATTATTCGCATTATAGTTGCTGGTGAACTCTTTGAAGACCTTCAATGCGATGTTCATTTCGTTCGCAGTCATATCATTCATTTAAACTCACAATTTATATGTATAAACTTGTAGTTTATATATGTTGTGGTCAGGCTTGAGCAAAACCTCATGTTCTTCGCTTTATCGCAGTACCAGGTCATTTCCACAGCCTTGATCCTTGTCAAGATACTGATATTCATATGCCTTGTGCATGAAAACCCGGAAATTATGAGATAAAACTGAAGAATATATGAAGTCACGGAGAGAATGAAGGCCGGACCGATGCTTTTCCCGCAAAAGGTATGATATTTATGAAAAATCTTGAGCGCAAGGTGAGGTTCTGCAAGGGTGATGAAGCTCTGGAAGGTAATACTCTTCCGTAAATCTTTCGGATTGCCATCATTCCAGTGTGGTCCGTGTTCTTTCCGGTTTTCTTAGTGAGCGACATTAATAACGCATTAAATTGTGTCGCTCACTACATAGTAAACGACAAGAAATATTATGCGTTACTTGTGTCGTTTACTATCTTTCATAAACACATATAAATTCGAGTGCCTATGCACTGGACATGCAGTCGTATGGTTTAAAAGTGGCGAGGTATTTTCAATGAACATGGAGCATGCACTAGTCGTCTTCCAAGGAAAGAATATCAGGAGGACCTGGCACAAGGATGAATGGTGGTTTGTCTTGAAGATGTAGTAGTTGTCCTGACTGATTCTTCTGATGCCAAACAGTACGTCAATAAGATGAAGCAAAGGGATCCTCTCTTGGCAGAAGGATGGGTACAGATTGTACATACCCTTTCAGTTCAAACAGGTGGAGGCAATCAAGGGATGAACTGCGTCAATACAGAAGGCGCGTTCAGGATCATCCAATCCATCCCTTCACAGAAGGCTGAACCGTTCAAGCGTTGGCCTGCAAAGGTCGGTCATGAGCGTGGAAAGAGTGATGACCATTTTGTCGACATCAACAAAATGGTTGATACCAGCAAGCATAGAACCGCAACATTTATATACAACTGATTGTTTTTCGGTTCATATGAACGGATTTACAATCGATGAACAGTATGAGATCATCCTTGCGTTATTGAAGAGGCAAGCGCATGGACGGTCACTCGCCCAGACGCTCGAAATCCCGTTGACTACGGTCCAGACACGTCTGGACATGCTCATGAAAGAGGGCTCCATAGAGTATCATGTCGAAGGAAGGAACAAGATATTCCTGTTAAGACGAACTCCAACAGCAAAAGCCCGCATCTTCATGGCTGAACAGTATAAATTGCTGAAACTCTATGCGACATACCCTGAATTAAGGATCATCCTGGATGAGATAACGAACAAGTTCCAGGGCACGATCATCCTTTTTGGCAGTTTCGCAAAATTTCGGGCAAAGAAAGACAGCGACATAGACCTATTCCTAGAAACAACAGATAGGAAAGTCAAAGAAAAAATTTCGAATGTCAATAGCAAATTGAGCATCCAATTAGGGATTTTATCAAAAGACGATCCGCTTTCACGGGAGATCATCCAAGACCACATCATCATCAGGGGAATCGAAGAATTTTATGAAAAATTTCCTCATTAAACTGAAAAGGGAAGGAACGCTTGAACTTGTCGAGCCGTCGAAGAACGTCAGCGGAGCATATCAACTGAAGGCGAAAAACTGTCTTCTCTCGGCAAAGATACTCTTCCGGGAAAAGCTGTATGAGAATGCAGTATCCCAGGCGTATTATGCCATGTACAATAGCATCCAATCGCTCCTATTCTTATCAGGGATAAAATGCGAAAATCATTCAGCAGCAATATTCTTGCTCGAACACCTTTTTGGCCAAAAAGATCTCCGGAAAATGTTATCAAAAGCGAAAAAAGAGCGCATCGACAAGGATTATTATGTCACAGGAGTCCAAAATGAGCCGGTTACAGAGGAAAGTGCACTGAAGATGATCAAAGATGCAGAGCATGCGTTGACTGCAATTCAACTTCTTGAAGAAGGCCTTCTTGAGAAAGATGTTCATAACGCAAGAGAGAAAATACGAGTCCTGTGATGAAGAGTGTTTATTCTCCTGAATGTAGTTAGCGCGTTGCACACCATTTTCCCGGCATCAGGAATATGGATGACATCAGCTGCTAAAAGGGGATGGAAACTGACGGGATTGAGCTATCGACATTTTTTCGACAACTGACATTATCTATGTATTGACTGATTAAATAGATCCGAGAGGATATCTTAAATGCGTCGGCGGGATGAAGGATTCTCGTAAGGATGGGGGCAGATTGCCACCCCCCTTTTAAGTACCTGTTTCTCTCACCGCGTCCGAATTCTTGGTTTTCCTAAAGATACATGTGAACTGTCCTCAATTTGGGTACAGTTGAGATTGCCTACTGAAGATGGTAAA
>JAGVFV010000168.1 GCA_020057445.1 archaeon
AGGTAGAGCCATGCCATCTCTCCCTTCATGAACGATGCCCAAGCACTGGGCGTATGGGCCGTGATGATCGCGCCGATCATGATGATCGCGCCGCCTAGCGCAGCAAGCCTTGTCAGGAATCCGAACAGGATCCCAAGACCGATGAGGAATTCACAGCAACCAATGAAGAGCATGAAACCGGTCATGCCTTTGCCTGTCATCCATCCTAATTTCTGGATGCCGTGCATGGCAAAGAAGAATCCTATGATGATGCGAAACACCAAGTGCATTGGCATGTGCCACTTTTCAGCGAATGAAAACACTCCCATGATATCACCTTTTCTCAATGTTAACCATTGTTAATGGGGTTCATTTAAGAAGTTTTCGATTTTGGCGTTATTATGGTGCGATTTTCACATCGAGGTCATTTATCACATCATCGAACAGGCGATCTATCTGTGTCGGATCTGCGCCGTCAGAATTGTCAATGGTCCATATCGTCCCATAATGCTCGTTTTCGATCGCTTCTTCCAGGCTGCGTTTCTTGAGATAGTAGTCGTGCTGGCTTTCAAGCCGGCGATCGATCTTATCCTTGGAATAGCCGCGCTCCTGGAGGCGTCTTCTTTGGCTTTTCTTGTCGACAGAGGGAAGAATGACCTTCAAGTTGGATAATGGCCCCATCTGCACTTCTGCAATCAATGCGGCATCGAATAGGATAAGCCCTTTTTTTCCAGGAAGTTCCTGCCTTCGCAGCCGAAGCAGCATGGGCTCATACATCATGCCATTGAGCTGATGCAGCAGCTCATGATCTGCAAACACGAGCTCACCTAATTTTTTCCTATCAATCGTCCCATCGGGCAGAAGAAGGTGCTGACCGAATCGCTTTGCGATCTCTTCTCGCACTGCCCCATATCTTGGTTCTGGCGCTTCTCCAAGGATCTGATGGCCGATCTTGTCAAGATCGATCCAATGGACAGGAATCCCCATGGCGCGTCCGAGTTCCACCATCTTGTTCGCGATATACGATTTTCCCGCGCCGATCTCTCCGGTGATGCCCACTATGTATTGTCCTGATAATCGCTCTTCGAGTTTTTGCTTCACATACAGGGGGACGAATTCATGGATGAGTCCCTGCTCACGCTGCACCTCTTTTACCATGGAAGAAGATATATGTTTGAGCTTCGGGTCTGCGAAGAGGATGAATGTCTCGATCCCTTTTTGCAATGCCTTATTGACCAATGCCTGCGTCTCTTCATCACCAGCATCCTTTGCGTCACGGACTCCCTTAATGATGACAGGGACGCATTGTTCATACGCATAATCTGCAAGAAGGCCGGTAATTGAGGTGACACTCACTTTTGGATTATACTCAAGCACTCGCCGTGCCATGTCCGTTCTTTCATCCAGAGAAAATGTATATTGGTTGATCTTCCTGGCATTATTGCCGATAACAACGACGATATCATCCCAAATCGGAAGGATGCGCCTGATGATGTCCATATGGCCATAGGTTATCGGGTCACCTGATAACGCATAAATCGCTCTCGCCATAACATAGTCACTACTGGTTAGTTTATAAATATTATGCTCTTTACCTGAAAAAACACTTCATGGCCGCTTTTGTTCCCGTGTCTTGTCCCTGTGCAGATAGGCACCCTCCTTTTTCTGACACCACTATCCTTCACTATCGTTAAGTAAGCACGAGCACTGGACACCTCCGACGGAAAGTTATATAAAACCACCGTAACTCTTCCGAAGCATGGACAAGATCGTCATCAAGGGAGCAAGGGAACACAACCTGAAGAACATCTCGATCACCCTGCCACGGGACAAGCTCATAGTAATTACTGGACTTTCCGGGAGCGGGAAATCGACGCTTGCCTTTGACACCCTCTATGCAGAAGGACAACGAAGGTACGTTGAATCGTTATCTGCTTACGCCAGGCAGTTCCTCGGCCTCATGAACAAGCCAGACGTGGACTCTATAGAAGGCTTAAGCCCTGCGATCTCCATCGAACAGAAGACCACATCCAAGAACCCGAGATCGACGGTCGGTACTGTGACAGAGATCTACGATTACCTCCGCCTCCTCTATGCGCGCATCGGCATCCCGCACTGCCCCAACCACAACGTGCCGATCATGCCCCAGTCCCCCCAGAAGATCGCAGGGCACATCGCACAACAGCACAAGGGGGAGATCTCCATCCTCGCGCCGATCATCGTGCAGAAGAAAGGCACCTACGAACAGCTCATCTCTGACCTCAACAAGGAAGGGTTCTCCCGCGTCAGGGTCAACAAGGCAGTCTACAAGACCGACGAGAAGATAATCCTCGACAGGTACAAGAAACATACAATCGAGATCGTCATCGACAGGTTCCACACAAAAGATCCTTCAAGGCTCACCGAAGCGGTAGAGCAGGCGCTCAAGAAGGCAGACGGCATCATCAAGACTCTCGACGACAAAGGAATAGAGACCACGTATTCATCAAAGATGGCTTGTCCCTACGGAGACACATCATTCGAAGAATTGCAGCCGCGCATGTTCTCCTTCAACTCGCCATTTGGCGCATGCGAGACCTGCCACGGCCTTGGCATCAAGATGGAATTCGACGAAGACCTCATCATACCCGACAGGACAAAATGCATCGCAGAAGGGGCAGTCGCGCTCTACCGGAATGCCGTCGACGGATGGCGAGGCCAATACCTCGCGGCAGTCGCAAAGCACCACGGCTTCTCCGTCCTCACTCCTGTGAAAGACCTCACCAAGAGGCAGGTCGACATCCTCATGCGCGGAAGCGAGGACCGCATCAAGTTCACTATGGTCATGAACCAGGGAGAAGCGAACTGGAGCCACCACGGCAGATGGGAAGGGCTCATCCCGCAGAGCGCTCGCCTCTACCAGCAGACAGCATCAGAATACCGCCGCACTGAACTAGAGAAATTCATGCGCGTATCGCCTTGCATGAGCTGCAAGGGAAAACGCCTCAAAGACAAGATCCTCGCCGTGAGGATCACGGGGAAAAGCATCATCGACATCACCGACCTCTCCATCAAGGACGCGGTCGCATTCTTCGGAACACTCTCGCTTTCGAAAAAAGAAGAGGACATCGCACGACAAGTGCTCAAGGAGATCAGGTCACGCCTCGGATTCCTCGAGAAAGTCGGCCTTTCCTACCTTACGCTCTCACGGAACGCAGGCACCCTTGCAGGAGGGGAGGCACAGCGCATCCGCCTCGCGACACAGATCGGAGCGAACCTCATGGGAGTGCTCTACATCCTCGACGAACCGTCCATAGGCCTCCACCAGCGCGACAACAAGAAACTCATCGACACGCTCATCTCCCTTCGGGACCAGGGAAACACCCTCATCGTGGTCGAGCACGACGAAGACACCATGCGCCACGCAGACCACATCATCGACATGGGGCCAGGCGCAGGAATCCACGGCGGCCACATCATCGCGCAGGGAACAATCACTGACATCGAGAGGAACAAGAAAAGCCTCACAGGCCAATACTTATCAGGAAAACTCTCCATCCCGACGCCGACCACGCGGAGGAGACCTGCGCAGTTCCTCACCATCCATGGCTGCAGGGAGAACAACCTCAAGGATATCGACGCGAAAATCCCGCTTTCTGTGTTGACACTCATCACCGGCGTGTCTGGCAGCGGCAAATCAACCCTGATCTATGAGATACTCTACAAGTCGTTGATGAAGCGGCTGCACGAATCAAACGAGATGCCAGGCAAGCACGACAGGATCACCTTTGGCCAGCCTCTCGACAAGGTCATCGTGATCGACCAGAGCCCGATAGGAAAGACACCGCGAAGCAACCCTGCGACCTACACCAAAGTGTTCGACGAGATCAGGAACGTGTATGCAGAGACCACAGAAGCGAAGATCCGCGGATACAAGCCTGGACGGTTCAGCTTCAATGTCAAAGGAGGACGCTGCGAAGCATGCGAGGGTGACGGGCTCATCAAGATAGAGATGAACTTCCTCCCTGACGTCTTTGTCGAATGCGAAGAATGCAAGGGAAAGCGGTACAACAACGAGACTCTCGACGTCCGCTACAAGGGAAAATCCATCGCAGACGTGCTCGCCATGAGCGTCGAAGAGGCATTGGCATTGTTTTCCAACATCCCTTCCATCAAGGCAAAACTCGCCATGCTCGACCGCGTGGGACTGGACTATATCAAGCTCGGACAATCATCGACCACACTTTCTGGCGGAGAGGCGCAGAGGATAAAGCTCACGCGCGAGCTTGCCAAACGGGCGACAGGAAAGACACTATATCTATTGGACGAGCCGACGACCGGTTTGCATTTTCATGATGTGAAGAAACTGATCAAGGTCCTGCAGGATCTTGTGGATATGGGAAACTCGGTCGTAGTCATCGAGCACAATCTCGACGTGATCAAATCAGCTGACTGGATACTCGATCTCGGCCCCGAAGGAGGGGATGCCGGCGGACAGATCATCGCAGAAGGAACGCCTGAGCAAGTGGCGAAGAATGCGAAGAGCTATACCGGAATGTTCCTGAAGAAGATGCTCTAGACGCCCCGCATTTTTCTTTCACATACCTGGTGTCTTTGCTGAAGTCCTAGGATTGTTTGGAATGTTCTCTGCCTGTTTTTCTCCGGACGATGGGATGCCTGCGGATGCATGTTCTGCAGCGACCGTCTTATCCTGAGCAGGTCCTTGGCCGTCTGCAGGCGTCTGATCTACCATCTGATTGATTGCATGCTCCTGATCGTTTCCTGTCGCATCCAGCATCCTCTGCTTTGGTTTCCAGCGATAAAGATCATTCATCCTCTTCACCCTCCATTTCCATCCGATCAGTGCAAGCATCCCGAGCAGTGCGACGATGGCGCATACCCACCAGACAGCGTCGGAAACCCGTGGCTCCTCGACCGCGAATTCTTCAGTTGCCATCGCAGGCTCATTCTGACCTTCATACGAGAGATACGCGCTCATCATATATTTTCCGATCGGAAGGCTCTCTAGCATCATGACAAACTCTGTCTGGGTCTCCACAGAGATGCTCTCTGTGCGGTCATATAATGAATTTCCTTTATCGTCTGCAATGACATATCTTACATGGGCTATGACTTTGCCCTCATCACCGACATTGATCAGTTTCACTACAAACTCCTCCTCATCTCCATGACGGAACACTTTCTTCACAGCCTTCACATCGATATCAAAGAGCACCTTCTTTCCACGATCGGCCCCAGGCACATCGCCATCATTTCTCTTATCATCACCATTCTTTATGTTCCCTTCTTCACAATCCTGCTCTGATGCGGGTTTTATCTCAGCGACATTGCACTTCGGGTCTATCTTCTTACATGATCTTTTCTCCAGCCCATTCTTGCAATCACCCCACGCTGTGCATCCCCATGCAGTCTCGCATGAAATTCTGCCTCCTCCACCGCCTCCCCCTCTGCCCCCTCCAAGACCTGTATCTCCCTCATCGATGGGCTCGGCCGCGGCCAATGAGACTGCTGCGAACTTGCTCAGGTGATATGTCCAGATGATGAGATCGTCCCCTTCTTCTTTGCTGCATTCGCGGACACCTGCCGAAGAGATCACCTCAAGGTCGGCATCGCAAGCAGTCGTGATGAGAGAAAGGACAGCGTCCTCTGCCATTGCAGCGTCATACCCTGCGAAGCCACCAAGGACTATCTTTGCCGGCCTAGAGAGGTTTATCGTAGAGTTACCACCGACACGGATGATATGCATGACTGTCCCTCCTGAAAATGACGCTTCTGAACTGTTCACTTCTTGAAGGAGAAAGAACCCCCCGGAAAATACGAGGAGGGTATCATTGGCAAGGATGACACGGTCTGGCCGGACTGCATCATCGCTCATGGTCACCTGCAAAGAGAGATTCACTGTCCCATTTCGCCTGAGGTCCGTCAGGTTCAGGGACAGGTTCCTCTCTCTTCGACTTTTCGGAATGATTACCTCGAATAGAATAGGGGTCATCTCATTGACGACCACCTCATAGCTGCCGTTCTCAAGAGTCATCGCGCTCGCATTCGCCATCACCTGGCCATCCCCAAGCGCAGTCAGGACAGTGTCTATGACTGCAGAATTATTCGCGTGATCGCTCGCGTTGAGCCTGATTCTATACATACCGCTCTCCAGCGGGGAAGAACGCAGCATCCCCCCTTCGACAACAAACCGGGAGTCATTCGTCGAAGTGTTCGATACGCCGCTTGTCTCATCGCCTACTGCGACTTCCAAGGAGATGCCTTCAGACGAAAAGAATGAAAAATGGGACATATTGACAAAGACAGGTGGCGCCGTATCGACCAGGAATGACACCTCGTCTGTAGCTGCGTTTCCTGCATCATCCATGCCTGCCGCCACGATGCGGTGCTCTCCATCGTCGAAGCTGACAGCTGTCGGCATGGCATATTCCCATCCCTCGCCGTCGATCGTCACGTTCAGGCCACTTGCATTGTCCGAGATTTCCAACATGATAGACCCTGCATTGTATGTCCGGTTCTCCGGACTGACCAATGTCACCACGGGAGGGGTCGCATCATATTGGAATGAAAGGAGGGCAGATGATCCTGTATTTCCCGCCTGATCGCTTCCTGCGACGACAAGGCCATTCATGCCCTCAGGCGGAACGATGGATGAGTTGCACGCTGTCAAGGAAAAGGTGAGTCCGGCATCATACGATATGCTGCAGTTTGCCGCGCCGTCTGCGGTAAAATGCATCTCAGGAAGGGAAGAGATGCCATAGACTGAATTGTTGGCCGCCCCAAAGACAGTCATCTGCGGAAGGGTGGTATCATATGCAAAGGTCAGATTTCCTGAACTGCCCGAGTTATTATATGAATCAGTACCCCTTATGACGAGCACATTCATCCCTTCGGAAGGCACGATCTCCTCTCCGCAGGTGAGCGCTTCGAATGAGGCGCCTCCGTCAAGCGAATAGGAACACACGGCGGCATCATCAAAAGTGTATGCTATTCCTGGCCATGTATCAAGACCATATGCGCTTCCGTTGGTCAGACCTGATACGGTGATATCAGGCTCATGCACATCTGCCAAAAAATTGATCATGGCAGAATCAGCGGTGTTCCCTGACCTGTCTGTCCCCCTGATGATGAGCACATTTCCACCGTCAAGAGGGACGATCCCTTGCCCGCACCCGACATCGCTGTACGACACGCCGTCCATGGTCATCGAGCAGTCCACCGCGTCGTCGAACGTGTAATTTACCCCATGCCACGTCTCTGCATTATACATGCCCCCTTCTTCGGGGAACTGGATGGACATCACAGGATTGACAGAATCATAGATGAAATGGATGATCCCTGACTCACCGACATTCCCTGCAGCGTCGGACGCCCGCACCGCAAAACCGTTCTCTCCCTCTGTCACGTCAGGAACGTCCCCGCACATGACTGCAGTCCAAGAGACGCTGTCGTTGCTTCTCCAGCACTCTGTCGCATCATCATACGAGTATAAGAAACTCATCCAGGTCATCATGGAATAATACGAGCCGTTTTCAGGACTGATGATCTCGACCAAAGGCGGGATTGAATCGTAGGTGAAGCTGACTGATGCTGAAATCCCTTCGTTCTCTGCAAGGTCATATCCTCGCACGCTCAGCACATTATTCCCCTGCCTTGGCAGTATCTGGTCGCCACAGGAGATCGAGAACCATTCCATGTCATCGAAAGAATACTCGCAAGAAGCAGCATCATCAGACGAATAAGTTATCCCTGGAAATGTCTGCCCATTATATTCTCCAGCTGACGGAGAGACGATCTCCATCTCCGGATCCACTGTATCGTAATTGAAATGGATCACTCCGGAATATCCTGAATTATTCGCGAGGTCCGTCCCCCTGATGATGAGATCATTCCATCCTTCCGCTGCCTCTCCTGAATTTCCGCAGTCAAGATCTTCCCACGTCGTGCCATTATCGAGAGAGAAGGCGCAAGATGCAGCAGAATCATGATCGTACATCGTCCCTGGCCAGGTATTGTCATTATAATACGCTCCCTCCTGCGGCTCGGATACGGAAATCACCGGAGGGACAGTGTCCTTGGTGAATGAGACCTCCAAAGTCGCGTCATTGCCCTCTTCCCCGCCATTGTCAGTGGCAGCAACAGAGAACATCTTCATCCCGTCAAGGCCGATATCAAGCAGGAAATCGCATACGACAAGCTCTCCGCCGATGCAATTCCCGCCTGTCCTGTCGGCGACCTCGACGCTGTCCAGGAAAAAGGTGATATTGATGACTTCGCTTCCTGTCCCATCGACCGATACGGAGACAGCAAACCATTCCTGGTTGGTCCATGAACCTTCCTCAGGCGCATTGATCGCCAAACTTGGCGGGATGATGTCTGAAGGATCAAAACCAGAGACAGATGCGGCATAGCATGCCACGAGGAGAATTGATTTAATAATTAAACCAGTATATTGTTTCATGATATGGGTATGGAGAACAAGTACGTTACTTCTTTAAAAGGATATTGTTTCAACTTTAAATCGATATATCACTATAGGTTTAAAAATTAAACATAAAGTATTTAAACAGGATTACATAGTACACCTTTATCAGGTGTGCATGTGCGAGAGATAACCCTTACCAAGAACGACCGAAAAGTGCTGCACTTCCTTCTTGACAATGCGCGCATATCAGACAGCGCGATCGCAAAGAAACTCAAGATATCTAGCCAAGCTGTCGGAAAGATACGGAAAAAACTGGAGCATTCTGTCATCACATCCTATACTGCCAACCTCAATTACGCGAAGCTTGGCATCCAGATCTTCGCAATCGCCCTTGCAAAACTCACGCCTGAAGGGCTTGACAAGGGAGAGCTCGAGATCGAGAGGAAACTTCTTGACGACCCGAACATCATCCACATCTACCGTCTCCCCAACCAGAACACGACCCATATCATCATGTACGGATTCCGCGACATGAACGACCTCGACTCATACTTCCACTCCCCGAAAAAGAAGCTGGAGCTCCATAACTTCATCGAGAACAAGGAGATATTCACCTTCTCCCATAACAGCCTCATCAAGAGCAGCCCTTCCCAGCTCTTCAAGAAGATCATCAGCAGGTTCGACGACGAAGAGACACACCCCATCGAGGCTTTCGAGAATTTCAAGCGGAGGCTGGAGCGATAAGATCAAGGACAGCCACTCAACTTCATGACCAAAAAGAGACAGGATCAGCCGGCCGGGAAACGCATTGCACCATCAGATGACTGGAAAGAACTATTCAACGCGATAGAAGACCCCATCTCCATCCACGGCAAAGACTTCACCATCCTTCGCGTGAACCACGCCTTTGAAAAGACATTCGGTAAAAAGGAAGAAGAGCTCATCGGAAAGAAATGCTACCATATCGTGCATGGCAAGACCTGCCCCTGGAAGACCTGCCCGCTGTCAACAGCACTTCGCACCAAAAAGAAGCACAAGGAGGAATTCTACGAGCCGAAGCTCGGGCTCTATCTCAAAGTCTCTGCATCACCTATCCTGAAAAAAGGCAAAGTCACCTCATTCATCCACATCATCCGGAACATCACCGAACAGAAGAATGCACAGGAGATATTGCAGGAGAGCAAAGCGAATGCTGAAAGATACCTCAATGTCTCGGCAGAGATCATCATCTCGCTAGATACCCATGGCAATATCACCATGCTGAACGACAGCGGGCACAAACTGCTAGGCTATGCTCCGGGAGAGCTTATCGGAAAGAACTGGTTCAAGACCGCATTACCGCCTGAGGTGATAAGCAAAGTGCGCAGCATCTTCAATAAGCTCATGGCCGGAGAAACAAAGGCTGTGACAAACATTGAGAACGTCGTCAAGACAAAGAACGGAGAACTAAAGACAGTCGTCTGGCATAATACCTTACTTAAAGGTCGAGACGGAAAAATAAATGGAATCCTGTGCTCGGGAGTGGACATCACCGAACGAAAGAAAGCTGAACAGGAACTCCTGGAATCGACATCCCTTACCGCCACGGTCGTGGACAACATCCCGCTCATGGTATTCCTCAAGGAGGCAAAAGACCTCCGGTTCGTCATATTCAACCGCGCAGGAGAAGAGCTCCTCGGCTACGGACGCAAAGACCTGCTAGGCAAGAACAACCTCGACCTTTTCCCTCCAGACCAGGCGGAAAATTTCATGACAAAGGACAGGGAAGTGCTCACCGGAAAAACAGGATTCTTGGACATCCCTGAGGAGCCCATCACAACCGCAAAGAAAGGCGTACGGCTGCTCCATACGAGGAAGATCCGTATCAACGGGTCCGATGGGATGACGAAATTCCTGCTCGGAATATCTGAAGACATCACTGACCGCAAGGAGCTGGAGAAGAAGATCCTGGAAAGCAAGGAGAAATTCGAGACGCTCTACACCACATCGCAGGATGCCATCATGATACTTGGACCAAAGGGATTCATCAGCGGGAACCCTGCGGCAATAAGGCTCTTCGCATGCAAAGACGAAAAAGAATTCACCAGGCAGAGCCCTTCAAAACTCTCGCCCACATACCAGCCAGACGGCAAGCTTTCCTCTGAAAAAGTGCAAGAGATGACAAGGATTGTCATGGAAAGAGGGACAAATTTCTTCGAATGGAAACATAAGAGGCTGACCGGCGAAGAGTTCGACGCGACAGTCCTCCTCACAAGGATCCTCCTGAACGGAGAACACCTCGTCCAAGCGACTGTCCGTGACATCACCGAACGCAAGAATGCGGAAGATGAGCTCAAGAAGAAGAACAAGGAACTGGAAGACTTCAACCGATTCGTCATCGGACGTGAACTTGTGATGATCGAACTCAAGAAAAAAATCGGCCAGCTTGAAGAGAAGCTCGGAGAAAAACCGGAGTACGACATATAACATGCGCCTCAAGACAAGATCGATAATCATCACGAACACGGCAATCATCATCATCTTCCTGATAGCCTACCTCCTGAGTTACAAGACAATCTCAGAGAACTCAAGGATCCTGGAAGAGAAAGAGAATGCCAACAACCTCAACAGGACATATGAAGCGTTCAATCTGAGGACAGAAAACCTGGATACAGTGACGCAGGACTGGTCCTATTGGGATGACCTGCACGCATATGCTTTAGGAAAGGACCCCTCCTTCGCATCGATATACATAACCTTCACCCAACTCTCGAACCTCAAGCTGGACTACCTCGCGATAATCGCCAACAACAACACACTGCAAAGCTACCAGGTGGACTACCCTGACGAAGAATTACTGCTCTCATCATCATTCGATCAAGAGATCAGCAATATCAATTTGACTGAAGCAAGGTCTGGGATCATACGCTCGGGCGACAGGTTCATGATGATATCCGCAAAACCGATCACCACGAGCGACGGCACAGGCATTCCTTCTGGAATCCTTGTCTTTGGAAGGAATCTTGACGACAAGGAAGCGACCAATTATGGGAGTCTGCTCCACATGGACGTGGCATTCCTGCCATACGACCCCTCTCTTTTACCGGATAGCGCCTATCTCGCGACCGCTGAGAATGCCACAGCCATCAAGGAAACAGACACCACCACCACCACCACCACCACCACCACCACCTATTATCTTATCATAAAGGACATCCAAGGAAAAGACAGCCTCATGCTTGCCGCAACCACGACAAGAGACTATTTCCAGACCGCGAAAGCAGGGATCAACATCCTCATCACCAGCATCATCATCCTCACCATCCTCGTCCTCATCATGAATAACCTCCTCATCTACCTCTTCTTCAAGAAGATCAACCTCCAGATACTGCTTCTCACAGAGACGACAAAAAAGATCATCTCAGGGGACTACTCGACGAAATATTCAACCATCCTCCACGACGAGATCGGAGAGCTTTCAGGGAAACTCGAGGAGATGCGTCTGCAATTGAAAAAATACAAGGAAGAGACCGAGCAGACCAACATTGATCTGGAAGGGAAGATCAGGCAACGCACGAAAGACCTGGAAGAGAAGCAAAAAGAGCTCGAGAAGTTCAACAAATTCCTCATCGGAAGAGAACTTTTCATGGCAGAACTCAAGAAGAGGAACAATGAGCTGGAACAGGCCTTAAAGCAGGCAGGAGGGAAGAGATGAGATTCAGGCACAAGATCGCACTCTCCCTCGCAATCATCATCCTCAGCACAGCTCTCTTTCTCCTCTGGATGTACAACGAGAACAACAAATTCTTCACCACGTTCCTCGGAAAAGAGGCAGTCGTTCAAACAGAAGCAGTCATGCAGCGCATCGACAAGGAAATCAACGACCAGATCGACCAATCCATCATCCACACCTCCCGACAGCAGCTCATCAATGCCATCACGGAATCCAACAAAGAATACGACGCCATGCCGGACATGCAGCAATACATCGACGCCAGAGACAAAGAATGGATAGCATCAGGAAAGACGAATACTCCATTCACGCAGGACATCCTCAACAACATCGCATCCCAAAACATCCAGAACCTCAAGGTCGCCTACAAACGACTCGACGGCAATGATGTCTATTCAGAGATCTTCATCACCAACAAATACGGCATCGTGGTCGCATCGACGGGAAAGACGTCAGACTTCCGCCAGGATGACGAAAGCTGGTGGCAGGAAACAAAAACCCATGGACTCTATATAGGGGAACCGGCATATGACTCATCATCCAAACAGGACGGAATCGTAGTCTCACAGGCATTCTATGACAAGGATGGCAACTTCATAGGCGTCATCAAGGAAAATTATGTCTTCTCAAGGATTATCCATATCATCGAAAAGACCGTGTCCAATTTCACCCAATACAACCCGGAAGTCAAGCTCCTTTCAAGGAACGGCACTATCCTCTTCAAGAGTGAAAACACCAAGTACGCCATAACAAGCCTTGCAGAATACGACAGTTACAGAAAACTCGACCAGAACAGCGGATGTGTCTTCATTAAAGAAGACTGGGATGATGAGGAGCTATTCCTTGTCTATTCCAGATCACAAGGGTATGATAAGTTCAAGGGGTTTGGTTGGATGCTCCTCATCGAGTATCCGAAAGAAGAATTCTTCGCTCCCATCAGCCATCTCAAAGACCAGCTCATCCTCTTCATGGCAATCATCACCGCCGCCCTCATCATCATCGGAAGCATCCTCTCCTCCATAACCACCAGACAGCTTGAGACCTTGCGCGACTCCGCGTTGAAGATAGGAAAAGGAGACCTCAATTTCAAGATACAAGACGATGCAAAAG